>DAOVGZ010000051.1 GCA_030672115.1 bacterium
AATCGTAACTGTTTGAACTTTCAAATGGATTAAAAGTTTTTCATTATAAAAATAAAAATACTCCTAAAATAGATATCGTTCTTTCTTTGAAAGCGAAACATTATTACGATCCTGAGGATAAACAAGGTTTGTATAATTTTGTAACGAACATGCTTACTGAGGGAACAAAAAACTATACTGCAGCACAACTTTCAGATGAACTTGAATCTCGTGGTATTTCTTTTAGCTCTTCTCCTGGTGTTATTGTTATGAGTATGTTGAGTTCTGATTTGGAAAAAGGATTGGAGTTGCTGCAAGAAATTTTGTGTAATGTAGCGTTTGAAAAAAAAGAAATAAAAAAAGTTCGACAACAAATTTATGCTCAACTAAAAGAATTTTGGGATTCTCCCATGGCTTTTTCTAGTCAATTATTAAAGGAGCAAATTTATAAAGGGCATCCATATAGTAAAAATATTTTGGGTACAAAAAAATCTGTTGATTCGATAGAACAAAAAGATCTGAAAGATTTTTATAAAATTAATTTTGTTCCTGCTGGTTCACGACTTTCAATTGTAGGTGATTTTTCGGATGAAAAGATTCAAAAAACATTGGAAAAATATTTGTCTTCTTGGCAAGGTGAGCCGATTAAAGATTTAACATTCCCAATACTTAAAAAATCTTGTTGCAAAGATATTAATTATTTTATTAATCGTGATCAGGTTGTTCTTTGTATTGCAGGTCTTTCTGTTAATAGAAAACATGAAGATTATGATAAATTATGGTTGTTCGATCAAATTTTTAGCGGTGGAGAACTTCGATCAATGAATTCTCGACTTATTCAACTTCGTGAACAATCAGGTTTATTTTATACGATTGGCGGAGGCCTTGCTTATGGGGCAAATGATCAGCCAGGAATAGCTTTGGTCAAAACAATTGTTTCGCTTGATAGATTGCAAGAAGCTGAAAAAGTAATAAAGGAAACTATTGATAAAGCAATTGATACGATTGACGAACATGAATTTGAGCAAGCAAGGCTTGCTATTATTAATTCATTAGTTAATCACTTTGAGTCAAATACGCAGATTGCAACATCGTTTCTTTTTTTAGATAAGTATAATTTATCAAAAGATTACTTTGATAAACGCGCACAAGATCTTTTAAAAATAACGATTAATGATGTACAAAAAGCTGTTAAAAAAGTTTTAAACTCCAAAGATATGGTAACAATTCGTGTTGGTAGAGTTGAAAATTTGGAAGAAACTAAGGCTTAATTTGTAGTTAAAATATTTTTCCTCGAGCAGATTTACGTGGGTCCCATAGGGCCCACTTTCCAGGGCCACAAAATCCAATTGTGATTGCAAGTGAAATAAAGTTAAACACAAATTTAACGTTTGTTTCAGGAATAAAAAAACTATTTTGAAGGTTTGCAATAAAAAAAATGATAAGTGTTGCTGGAACAACAAGAATAGTTCCTAATTCAATTATGATTCCAGAAAGAATTAAGCCGCCACCAATAATTTCTATTAGTGGAGCTAGGCATATGAATAAAAAACTACTGTTGGAACTGAAAAATAAAGAAAAAGTTTCTTGAGAAGGTAAATATGCTATCACTTCGGTTGTTTTTTGGATGCCGTGGATAACAAATGCAGCACCTACGAATAAACGGACGCCAAGAAGCATCCAATCAAAATATTCTACTTTTTCCATCCCTAATTTCCCTTTTTTTGTATGATGAAAGCCGTTACGTCATATTGATCATTTCTTGAATTGTTTTTATAGATAGTTCTAGTTGTTTTTTTTCAAGTTTATTTAATGGTATGTCTATAATTTTTTCTATTCCTTTATTTCCTAAAACGATTGGTAAACTAATATAAATTTTAAATTTTTCTACAAATATAGACAGCGGGATAATTATTTTTTGATTAAAGATAATAGCTTGGCATAATGTTGCAACACATGTTGCTATACCAAAAAAGGTTGATCCTTTGTATTTTATTATGTCGTATGCTTTTTGACGTGCCTCGGTAGAAAATTGATGCAAATCGTCATCTGAAATTGTTGGAAAATTTTGTAATGGAATTCCTGCTATATATGCTGCAGACCATGCTGCAAACTGTGAATCTCCATGTTCACCAAGCATGTAAGCATGAATTGATTCTTCTGCTATAGATAATTTTTTTTGTATACAACCGCGAAGCCTTAGTGAGTCTAAAAGGGTTCCAGTTCCAAAAACTTGATTGAAAGGAAGGCCAGAAGCTTTTTGTGCAAAAAAGGTGATTGCATCAACTGGGTTGGTTACAACAATAATAATAGTTTTTTTATCAAGAGGTTTTAAGTCATTTATAATTGAAGTCACAATTTTTTTATTTATTAATAAAAGTTCTGTGCGTGTTTGCCCAGGTTTTTGTGCTATTCCAGCAGTAATGATAATAATATCTGGGTTTTTTAATTCTTTGATTGATACATTTTTTATTTTTGATGTTGAGCAAAAAGAAAGAGCATCACTAAGATCAAAAACTTCACCTTTGCAACGATTTTCATTGATATCAACAAGTTGTATTTCAGCGACAATATTTTTAAGCATTAATGCATAAGCAGTAGTTGATCCAACTGCTCCAGCACCAATGATAGCAATTTTTGTTTGCTTCATAAATTCTCCTTATTTTTGAAATGAGGGTAACAGGTGATTTAAAAAAAAATCAATGGTTTGTTATTTTGTACTTTTGGTCATAATCATTTTTTTTTTTTAATAATGACGATAACTCTTAGCTAAAGGTATAAAAAGATCGTTTACTTAGTTAAAAGTATTTTTTTAGCTCATTGTGTAATAAATCTCTAGATAAAAATACAATTGTTTGTTTTCAGTACAAACTTTTTGTAGTTGAAAAACAATGTGCAAAAAAAATGTACAACAATTATGTTCTGAAGATTTTATACAAAAAAAGAATGAAACGTTTTAGATTTCAAGCTCTTGAAGTGCCATTTTTGTTTCTAGATTAATAAAATATCTATTAAGGAGCTGTAAAAGTTCTGTATATGCTTTATAGGTATTTTCAAATTGTTCTAAAGATTTTTTTATTTGATTATCTATTTTAAGTTTGTTTTTTTTCAATGTTTTATGGAGATTTTTTGATGTTTCTAAGAGAGGAATTATATGTTCATTTATCATAGAGACAATATTTTCATGTAACTCAATTTGATTTTCCATGTGCTCTATTTTTTCTTCAAGTTTTAAAAGAGATTTATGGTTTTTTAAAAATGTTATAACAGGACTGTTGGCAAGTAAGGCGGCTGGAAAGCTTAAAAGAATAAAAGATAGGATTGTGAATAAAATATTTTTTTGCTTCATAAAATTTCCTTTTTAAAAAATAAAAACACCGTGATATTTCTAAGTAGAAACAGTATCACGGTGTTTTTTTATCGTCAAGTAAGCTTTTTTAGTGAGGCAAATTTTTTATCATTTGTTGGGTATTTTCAACAGGGTTTACTTTTTTTTCAGTAGGATTTGTAAATTTTTTGTTTGGGATTGTTTTTATTTTTTGTTTGGGAGTGTTTTCAGGTTTATCCTTTGCTGTACAGTCGCAGCAACAAAAGTCAGAGTCAAAAAGAGTACCTGAAGCTGTAAAAACAGAAAAAAGTAAGGTTATAAAAAAAAGAGGAGCTATTTTTTTTATCATATTGTTTTATTCCTATATTATTTATTGTAAATGTTTCTTTAAGAGTTCTTGAATAATTTTTGGATCACCTTTGCCTTGAGTTTTTTTCATTGCTTGACCAACAAAAAATCCAAACAAACGGTCTTTTCCGGATTTGTATTTTTCAACCATATCGGGGTTACTCTCTACAATAGTTTTTACAATTTCTTCCAGTTGGTCGACCGATCCAATTTGCTCCAATCCTTTTTCTTTTACAATTTCTTCTGGATTTTGACCTGTTTGTGCAACAATTTCAAATACTTCTTTTGCGGCTCTGTTGTTTATTTTTCCAGATTCAACAAGTGTAACAATCTTTGCAAGAAGATCGGGTGTTACTTTGCATTCGATAAGAGATATTTTATGTTCTTTTAAATAACCAAGAAGGTCTCGTAAAATCCAGTTAATAATTTGTTTACTTTTGCTAAATGAGTACGCTCTTTCAAAATAATTTGCAAGTTCTTTGTCTTCAACCAAAATACTTGCTTCATAAGTTGATAGTTTAATTTCTTTGCAAAAGCGTTTTTGTTTTTCGTAAGGAAGTTCAGGAAGCGTTTTTTCTATGCGAGAAATCCATTCATCATTAACTTCAATAAGTGGAAGATCGGGGTCCTGGAAGTAACGATAATCAGCAGCCTCTTCTTTAGAACGCATGGGAATAGTTTTTTTATCTTTTGAATCCCATAGCCTTGTTTCTTGTACAACATTTTGGCCATTTTTTAAAAGTTCAATTTGACGTTGAATTTCATATTCAATTGCATCACCAATAAACTTAAATGAATTAATATTTTTAAGTTCGCAGCGAGTTCCAAGGTCTTTATCTTTTTTCTTTTTTACAGAAATGTTTGTATCAGCTCTAAATGCGCCTTCTTCCATGTTGCCAGAGCAAATATTAAGATATTGCACAATTGATCGAAGAGCTTTTAAATATGTTTTTGCTTGGTAGGTGCTAGAAATGTCTGGATGACTTACGATTTCCAAAAGAGGAGTTCCAGCTCTGTTTAAATCAACAAAACTTACATCGTCACTACTAGAATGGATGTTTTTACCGGCATCTTCTTCTATGTGGATTCGAGTAAGACGTACATTTTTAATGGTTCCATCTTCTAGATAAATTGGAATAAATCCTTCTGTGCAGATAGGAAATTCATTTTGTGTTATTTGATACCCTTTTGGCAAGTCAGGGTAAAAATAATGTTTTCGGGCAAATTCAGAGATTTTAGAAATTTTACTTTTGGTAGCAAGGCCCGCAAGAATTGCGAAGTTAACAACTTTTTTGTTCAAAACAGGTAGGACACCAGGGTGCCCTGAGCAAATGCTGCAGATATCAGTGTTTGGTGTTTTTCCAACAGTATTTGCGCATGAGCAGAAAATTTTTGTTTTTGTTGTTAATTGAGCATGTACTTCTATGCCTATTGTAACTTCATATTCTGGATAATGATCCAAAATAGATTCTGTTTTGAGTGTCATGTTACTCCTTGTGCAGTGAGATTCTGTCGTTTTGATGTTAAACGACAATTATGATTTTTTACCCTCCTGCTAGCAGATTGTTTTTAGCCTAAATATTAGGAGGTACAGGAGTTAGTCTATCATTTTTTTTTGATTTTGTATCGATTGATAGCCAGAGAGTCAAGTCCAGAAAGTGTTATTTCTGATTTAAATTCTTTTTCCAGTTGTAAAATAGAGTTAAATTCTATATTTGTTATATGTTCAAGCTGGGCAGAATTAATTTTAATTTCCAGTTTGTCTCTGAGTTTTTTGTTTTCAAGAAGTTCTTTTTTTATAGCACGCAAGACAGTGTAGCATTCTGTTTTTATTGATTTAACAAATCCAGAGCCTTTACAGGCTGGGCAATTATGGGTCAGCTGTTGAGTAAGAGTTTTGCCAGAACGTTTACGTGTCATTTGAACGAGTCCGAACTCAGAAACTTTTAAAACTACAGATTGGAATTTGTCACGTTCTTTAAGTGTTTTTTCAAAAAAGCGAATAAGCTGTTGTCTGTGAGACTGGCTTAACATATCAATAAAATCAATAACAATAAGTCCGCCAATATTTCTAAAACGAAGTTGTCTTACTATTTCATGGGCAGCTTCGAGATTAGTTTTTAATATTGTGTCGGCCATACTTTTTTTACCAATGAATTTTCCCGTATTGACATCTATAACTGTCATAGCTTCGGTCGTTTCAATGATAAGAGATCCGCCAGATTTTAACTCAACCTTTTTGTAAAGACCATCTTCGATTTGTTTTTCGATACCTAAATGTTCAAAAAGAGGTGGAGGTGCGGTGTGAAGTTTTACCTTCAAAGCATGCTCTGGAGCAATGCCTTTTATAAATTGATATACCTTTTTTTGGGTATCTTGGTTGTCGATAATAATTTCATCAACATCATTATCAAGATGGTCACGAATAACCTGAAGAGCAAGAGGTAAATCTTCGTGAACTTGTTCTTTTGGTTCAGCCTGATTAAATTTTTTGATAATTGCATTCCAGGTTTTCACCAAATATTTAATATCGCGAATGATCTCTTTTTCTTGTTGGCCTTCTGATGTGGTTCGTATTATTGCACCCATTCCTTCAGGCAAATGTTTTAAAACAAGTTCTTTGAGTCGAGATCTTTCTTCTCTATCGCCAACTTTTTTAGAAACTCCAATACGTGGAATATTTGGCATAAGAACGATGAAGCGACCAGGAAGGGTAAAACAGGTTGTTAGCTTAGCTCCCTTTTGGTAGATCGGCTCCTTGCTTACCTGAACAAGGATTGCTTCGCCTTCTTTAAATATTTTTGCAATATCAGGAGATTGATGTCTTTTTGGTTCACGTTTTTTGTTTTCAGAAGAAGTTGATAATTTCGCATCACTGATCTCTTCTGTATTTTTGCCTATTTTTTTTAAGGCGAGTTCTCGGTCAATTTCAGAGATATGCAAAAATCCGGCTCGATCTTGGCCTATATCAACAAAGGCTGTTTGTATACCTGGAAGGACCTTTGTAACAATGCCTTTGATATAAACGCGCTCAAGAGTTTCTATTGCATGAGATGCAAAATAAATATTTTGTATTTTTCCATCCATCATAATGGCTGCGCGGGTTTGCCATGGATGAGTGCTAATAATAATTTTTTTCATATAAAATCTTTTTATTACGCCCCTGTTTTTGGAGCAAATTTGTAAACTTTTTACCTACCATATACTCCCATTCTATAAGATATTATATTTTATGGGTAGAAAATACATGAAAAATATGATAAATTGCCCGCTATGTTGCAAATGTAGTGATCAATAGTTACGGTTAGTCTTTTTAATTTTTACACGGAGAAAATGTATGAAAAAATATTTATCATTATTCATAGCTGCTATTTTGTTGTTGCCTGCTTGCGGATGGTCAAGTAAATCCAAAAGTTCTCGTAAAGCAAAACAAAAAACAGAAATGCAAACAGCGCAAGTCGATATTCCTGTAGTATCAGATGAAATTACAAGTTATTTTGATGAAGATGTAAATGAGTTTGAGCTTGAATCTGTACAAGCAGAAATGCCTGATTTTGAAGCAATAGATGAATCTGAAATTGAACAAGCAGCACTTGATAGCTTAGATGACGACTTTTTTTGGATAGAAGAATCTGACGAGAAGAAAGATTCTTTTAAAAATGTATATTTTGATTTTGATAAAGAAGATGTTGAAAAAGATCAAGAAGAATACATATCACATAACGTTGAAGTTGCTCAAAAATTGATAGAAGAAGGTGAAAACCCAACTATCACAATTGAAGGACATGCATGCAGTTCAGCAGGTTCAAGAGCTTATAATCTTGCAATTTCCA
>DAOVGZ010000009.1 GCA_030672115.1 bacterium
ACATTAAACCAAGAGGAACAGAAAAAAAAGAAAAAAAACTTAATAATCCAACAGCTAAAACAATTTCTGGTGCCGCCAAACTGCCATAGAAAAAAACCAAACCTCGTTTTAAAAATGTTTCTGCTCCATAAAAAACAAAAAGCAATCCCATTCCAAGACAAAGTCCAACCGTTGAAAAAGCAACAATTAAAGAATTTTTTAAGGCTTCTACAATCTCAACTGACTGAAAAAGTTGTTTATACCAGCGAAGTGAAAATTCTTGCCACACATGAGTATGTCCACTATTAAATGAAAACATAACCAAAACAATAATTGGTATATACATAAAAAGATATGCCATAAAAACAAAAACTGGCAAACCAAATGGAGCTACTGAACGTAGAAGTTTCATGTTACACCCTATCTCGTCCAAAAAATTTTCTTAGCAATAAATTTAAAACAAAAATACTTACAAGTAATACAGCAGAACTTAAACACGTAAATGCTGCACCCAAAAAAACATTTCTTGTTTCTAGAAAAAAATAAGAAATTAGCGAACCTACATACATTTTCTTTCCACCACCAAGCAATGCCGGAATGATAAACTCTCCAAATGAAGGTATAAAAACAAGAAAAAATCCAGTTCTAATCCCAGATGAAGACAATGGTAAAATCACTCGAAGTATAGTTTGCCATGTAGATGCTCCTAAATCTGACGATGCTTCAAAAACTGATTTATTAATTTTTTCTAAGCTGCTGTAAATTGGCATAATCATAAAAGGCAAATAACAAAACAACATTACAACATAAATAGCAAATGAAGAATTGAGCAAGTGAAGCGGTTGAGCAATAATTCCCAAACCAAGAAGTATAGAATTTAAAAAACCTCCTCGTTCAAGAATAAAAAACCATGCATACACTTGAACAAGAAAATTTGCCCAAAAAGGCAAAACTAACAAAAAAAGCAAAAGATTACGTAAATGTTTGGTTTTAAAAACTAAAAAATACGCAACCGGATATGCAACTAAAAAGCAAAGTGTTGCATTTGTAAAAGCGAGAACTACAGAACGAAGTATAATTTTATAATAAGACGAATCAAAAAGAATTGCGTAATGACTAAACGTAATGTTATCAAAAATTGAATAATCTAACCGATGCAAAACACTTACAGCGACAATAAAAACAATAGGGATATAAAAAAAGATAATCTGCCATAATAACGCAGGTGCTGATAAAAAAAAATTTCGCTCCTTCAAAATAGCAGCTTTTATTCCTTTATTTTTCATTTTTCTAATAATACCACATTTTCTTTTTGCCAATACATATGAACAACATCATCATAATCAATTATTTCTTGTGGAAAATGTTCTTCATTTTGCTCAAAAACATGAAGAATTGTTCCATCTTTTAACTTAATTAAATATTGGGTTGACCTACCATGATAAACAATAGAATCAACAGTTCCAGTTAAATGATTCGCAAAACCTGCAAGTTCTGTTTTACTAATCTCAATTTTTTCTGGTCTTATACTCATTAAAACCTGAATACCATCATTTACCCAGGGTTTAGCTTGAGGAACTAAAATATCAAACACCCCAAGATCTTCAATTTCTATTTTTTTTGAATCTTGAACAATTGTCCCTTTTAAAATATTTGTTTTGCCAACAAAAGATGCCACAAAAGAAGAAGCAGGAAACTCATAAATTTCTTTTGGTGTTCCTACTTGTTCAATTTCTCCATCTGAATTCATAATTGCAAGCTGATCCGCAACAGTTAACGCCTCAAATTGATCGTGCGTCACATAAACAAACGTTGTTTTAATTTGATCTTGTAAATCTATTAGCTCTACAAGCATTTTTTCTCGAAGAGCCATATCAAGGGCAGCCAAGGGTTCATCAAGCAACAAAACATCTGGCTCATTAACAATAGCCCTTGCGAGGGCTACACGTTGCTGTTGACCACCAGAAAGCTGATCTATAGATTTATAAATCTGTTTTTCCAGATGAACTGCTTTTAAAACTTTAATAACTTTTTGTTCAACAATATCTTTTGAAACATTTTTAAGATTAAGACTGTAAGCAACGTTATCAAAAACATTAAAATGTGGAAACAATGCGTAATTTTGAAATACCGTGTTAACGCGTCGTTCATTAATAGGAATATTGGTAATATTTGTACTACCCAAATGAATTGTTCCACCATCTGCTTTTTCAAAGCCACCAATGAGTCTCAGTAGCGTTGTTTTTCCACTTCCACTTGGACCAAGCAAAGCAAAAAAAGAACCACTTGGTATTGTAAGGTTGATGCCATCAAGGATAAGCTCACCTTCAAACCGTTTTTTTATATTTTTTAATCTAATTTCTCTCATTTTTTTTGTCAGCCTTCGCAGCCGCTATCGGAATTACAACATCAGACAACGTACATGGTATCACTACCGCAACAACTAAAAATAAAAACACCATTCCAATGGAACTGTACCAATGTACCATACCATGGGAAACCAAATAAAAGGTAGAAGCAAAAGAACTAATTAAAATATGGAAAAAATGGGAAAAAACGGAATAAAATCCGTTACTTATTTTATGATATTTCCCCATAATTACACCATTTAAAATACCAATTCCCAAAAATGGCAAAACATTTTTAAGCTCCGATAAAAAACAAAGATGAAAATGCATATCAACACCAAGCATTCGCCCACCTAAATAAGGCAAAACAGCATCTGATGTCGTACAAAAAATAATGGTAGTAACAATACCAACCAAAATTCCTCGAAGTGTATTTTGAGAATATCTAAAAAATGCAATTAATGTTCCGGTTGTTGCAAATACAATATGCAAAAAATGAAAACTATGAAATAAAATACTTGCACCACCGGACTGCAATTGAGGATCCCAAACGTGATACGTCAAATAGGTTGTAAAACTTAAAACAGATAAAGATAATGCTACCGAAAAAATAGCATATGGAAAATGACAAATAAGTTCATCTAAAATTGAGTTTCCATGCTTATGATCATGAGCATGATCATTACTAGAACAACAACCACTTTTTTTCATAGAAAATCCCCCTCGTAGACCTTATAATAATAGATAAGCTTTTATATTAAACATTTTTAAATAGAAATCAAAATATTGTAACGTGAAAAATGATAATCTCTCTTAAAGCAATAAAAAACGATCAAACAAAAAACAAAATGGTGCCGAGAACCGGAGTCGAACCGGCACAGTGACAAATGCACCACAAGGACCTGAACCTTGCGCGTCTACCAGTTCCGCCATCTCGGCACATAAAAAATTGATTATTAAATTCTATGGCCAAACAACCTAAAAAGCAAAAATCACAATACCGTCTGTAAAAATTCAGCGATACGCTGCATATACTCTTTTTTATGATCTCTATAAATTTTTCCATGAAACGCGTTGTCAACAATCCAAAGTTTCTTTTGCTCAACCGCAGATTCATATAATAACTGCGCATGTTTAACCGGCGTAATAGTATCATCTCTTGAATGAACAATAAAAATAGGACAATCAATTAAATCAATAAACTCTGCCGGGTTATGCTTTAATACAGAAAAATTTGCAAAAAAATCAAAAAAATATACAGCCAAATACATAAACGGAAATTTCGGCAATCCAGTTCGCTTTGTAAAAAGTTGATTCATCTGTTCAGAAAAAATAGCAAACGAAGAATCTGAAATTAACGCACAAAAAGGAACTCCATCTGCAGCTGCCGTAATTAAACTTGCTGCCCCCATAGAAACGCCAAAACCATAAGTTGGCAAACTCTTTGTTTTTTCATGATTGCTTAAAAAAGAAACAGCCGCACGAATATCATTTTTTTCTTTATAACCAACAGTAATCAAATCACCACCACTTTGACCATGACCTCTAAAATCAATTAATAAAAGATTATCTTTATTAAACATATCTACAAAAGGAAGACAATACTCCTTAGATCTTGTATATCCATGGCACAAGAGCAAATTTCTTTTTGCATTTTTACGAAGAATCAACATCCCAGAAATGTTAACTCCATCTTTTGTCGTAAAATTAACCTGAATAGCATGATGCTTTGATTTTAAAATCTCATTATTTTTTTCAATAAACACTAATGCTTTTTTTGGATAAGAAACAGGATAGGTGATTTGCGCCATAACACGATATGCTAAAAACAAACAAATTAAAAAAGAAAAAAAAATTGTGGCTACACACAACAACAAAAGTCGTTTTATTGATCGCTTCATTATAAAAATGCTCCTAAAAATCAGCCATTACCTTTCCAGACAAAAAATGACAACTTCATTTTTTGTCGTAAAACGCATCTGACAAACATAATATTTTAAATTCAAGATTTTATTATTTTTTTAATTAGTACTGATACTTTTTTGGAATAAGAAAGAGGATATGTAATAAGTGCCACAACAAAATATACCAAATACATACAAATCAAAAAAGAAAAAGAAATTATGGCTAAACAACCTAAAAAAAATCGTTTTATAAATTGTTCTATTATAAAAACACCCCTAAAAATCATTCATTACCTTTCCAGATAAAAAATGACAATGCATATGAAAAACACTTTGTCCTGCCTGTGCGCCATTATTCATAATAAGCCTAAAGGACTGATCGCCTGATAATTTTTGAGAAAGTTTTTTGGCCATCAACATCATTTTTGCAATGTAGCGACTATTTTCTTCTTGTAAATCTTGAATGTTTTTAATATGAATTTTTGGAATAATTAGATAATGAATAGGTGCTTTTGGATGAATATCTTTAATGACAAGAATGTCATCATTTTGATCAACAACAGTAGCTGAAATATCGCCAGAAATAATTTTGCAAAAAAGACAATCATGTGAACTCATATACTTTTTCTCTAGTTTGATTAAATCAAAAAACTTTATTCTGTGATCTATAGATTCAACCAATAGCCTTTTGTATAAAAAGCTTTGAGGGAAATTGGTACCGAGGGTCGGACTCGAACCGACATGATATTGCTACCGCGGGATTTTGAGTCCCGTGCGTCTACCAATTCCGCCACCCCGGCATACCAAGAAATTTCAATACAATAATAATTGTAACCAAAAAGGAGTCAATCGTCAAAAAGAAAGCAATTATTCTTATTCATTACAACAGTAAAAACAATCTTTATATTTTACTGTTATGTTTAATCGATCTTATCTTTCTGCCTACCATCTCAAGCTTTTTTTTTCTTCTTGAACATTTGATCTTTATCTAAAGCTACCTTTTTTAAAAGATTTTCAAGATCATTTTCAAGCATCGATGGCTTTGACCGCTCTTTTTTATAAAACGTTTGCATAACCTTAATTTCTTTTTCTAAAGAATCAGCCTTTTTTAAAAAAAACTTTATAAGTACTTCTTTAAAAGAGTTTTTTGTGTTTTCAGCTTCATAAAAAATTTCTTTATATTCTTTAAGAGAATTTCTTTTGTCTTGAATAGAAATTATTTTTTTTAAATCTTCAAAGTTAAGAATAGGTCTTTTCTGCTTTTTTAACATTCCAAAACTTATAATTGAACTAAAAAGCAAAATAAAAAATAAATACTTCTTCACAAAAACTCCTTCAAGATAATATATTGAAACTAAATTACGTTTGCCAAATTAAACACAGGAAGATAAATTGCAAAAACTAACAACGTAATTAACAATCCAAGAACAATCATCAAAAGTGGCTGAAAAATAGTTGTAAAAAACGCAATAGAACGGTTTACTTTTTCTTGATAAATGTCTGCACCTTTTTTTAGCATCGGACCAAGATTCCCTGATTCTTCTCCAACTTTTGCCAATGCAATTAAATCATCTTCAAAAAATGAACTGGGAATACCTTTCATAGACTGACTTAATAACATTCCCGCAGCAACATCTTCTTGAAGCTGATCAACATGCTTTTTCAATACACTATTTTTAATTGATTTATTAGAAATATTCATCGACTTTAACAGTCGAACTCCGCTACCAAATAACATAGAAACAGAGTGCAAAAAATAAACTAACGAACTA
This sequence comes from bacterium, assembly GCA_030672115.1. Classification (GTDB taxonomy): domain Bacteria; phylum Babelota; class Babeliae; order Babelales; family Vermiphilaceae; genus DAOVGZ01. The sequence continues at coordinate 6,004 of DAOVGZ010000009.1, forward strand.
TTTTTAATAAGATCTCCAAGCCAAGGTACGTGCATAATAAAACGATCAAACGTTTCTTTTCCTTGAATAGTCTTGAAGTACAATCGAATAGCAACAACAAGAATAATAATTCCAACCAAAACCCAAAGCACAGTACCACTACGTAGCGCTTCACTTATAGAAACAACAATTTTTGTGATTGGCGGCAACTCTTTATTCATAGATGAAAACATCGCTTGAAATCGAGGAATAATAACAACAAAAATAACCGTTGCTATCAACAAAAAAAATCCAAACGTTATACAAGGAATAAGTGCAAGCGATTTCAGTTTCTTTTTAAATATTCTGGCTGCATCTAAATAATCACACAGTTGCTCAAGAGCATAATGTAACCGCCCTGTTTCTTGCCCAATTCGTATCATTTTAATTGTTAAAAAATCAAAAACCTCCGGATGATCTTCCAAAGCCTTACTTAACGTTAATCCCTCTAAAACAGATGAAGTAACAGAACAAATAATCGTTCGCAACCGAATATTACCAATAATTTTACTTAAAATATGCAGTCCCTGAGGGACCATAACACCTGCACGCAACAACACCGATAACTGCCTAAAAAAATCTATTTTTTCAGCAAGACCTATTGAACTAAAAAGAAGTAATGGCTTTAAGTCAGAACAAGAAAGCATTGCGATTTCACGATCAAACAAAAAACCATCCAACTCTTTTTTTGATCGCGCAAACATTTTACCAGAACAACCATCTCCAGAAATATCAATCCCTCGCCATTTAAAATACGGCATACCCTCTCCCCTTAATAATTACTCAAATAATGATTGTTGCCTTTCTATGCCCAACGCTACAAGCAATCTTTCAAATGAAAGATCACAATTTACTGAAATTCTTTTTTTTCTACTGGCTGCACCAAAAACAATCGAAATATCTTGCTGTGTCAAAGACAAGGCCTTAGCAACAAGTTTAATTAACTCTTTATTTGCAAGACCTCGTTCAGGCGGACTTTTCAGGTAACATTTTATTGTTCCCGATTTATCCAGCATCCACTTATTACGCCCAGAACGAGGAACAACTTTTACATCAAAAACAAACGACATATTCAACTTTCTTGCTTGTATTTATATAATTCTTACGCCATTGAACGACTGTATCGATATACACTGTACAAAAAATAACAATGAAAAGTTGAGTATTTTTCGATAAATCCTTGCATTAACTGTCAAATATTTTATTCTTTTTGTACAAGTCTTTGATATTAGTGGAGAGATGGCTGAGTGGTCTATAGCGCTCGCCTGCTAAGCGAGAGCCTGTTTATTCGGGCACGAGGGTTCGAAACCCTCTCTCTCCACCAATTTTTACCAAAGCTTTAGTTGGTAAAAGCAAATCGAAAAACTTTTGAAATAAATGCGCCCATAGCTCAATTGGATAGAGCGTTAGACTACGGATCTGAAGGTTGAGGGTTCGACTCCTTCTGGGCGCACCAAATTTAGTCAAAAAATTAAATAAAATATTTTTTTCAAAAAACAATTCTAATTACATTCCCTTCTTAACAAATATCCCAAACTTTCAAACGATCTAGCCATAAACACAAAAAACCTTTTTATTTCTTCTATTAGGAATTTCACTATCACTTTTGAGACCCCAAAAAATGACTTAAAAGATAAAGTTTTTTGATGTAAATTAAAAAAATCATAAAAATTTTGCTTGTTGTGCCCTAAAAAGTTACAATAATAAAAGCGTGGAGAGGTGGCAGAGTGGTCGAATGCGGCGGTCTTGAAAACCGTTATTCCGTGGAAGCGGAATCGAGGGTTCGAATCCCTCCCTCTCCTCCAGTTTTTTACTGACGCTTCATTTCTATAAAATTCCCCTAAAAAATCCCTTTGAACATCAAAGCTAAAAAAATGACCGCCCGAAGGCGGCCTTGTGTATTGTTACATGTAATTCTTTAAAAAATTACACTACTACTGATCTTCTTCCTCCCCTTCTTCCTCAATATCATTTTTTTCTCTAAGCCACCTTTCAGATTTTTCCAAACGATCTTCAAGCTTTTGTACTGGCTCTTTAGAGATATAATTGTCTTTTTTTATCTCATCTTTGATATAATTTAAAGTTTTTTTTGATTCTACAATGTTTTTATTTTTCAAATGCTTTTTAAATTCATAAACAAATTGTATTACCATAGATTTATCAAAAGAATTATATAAAGTGTCTTCGCCAATCCACCTTTTAGCTTCTTCCAATTATTTTTCCAATTTAGCTTTTTTCAATTTAGCTTTTTCCAAGTGTTTTTCTAATTGTTTTTCTAATTGTTTCAATAATTTTTCAGGAATATATTTTCCTTCTTTTTTTGCAACCTTAAATTTAAGATACTCAATATTTAGTTTTGCATCTCCAAATTTTTTCTTTTTTAAATTCTTTTTAAATTCATAAAGAACTTGTATTACCATAGATTTATCAAAAGAATCATATAAAGTGTCTTCGCCAATCAACCTTTTAGCTTTTTCCAATTGTTTTTCCAATTTAGCTTTTCTCAATTTAGCTTTTTTCAATTGTTTTTCAAATTGCTTCAATAATTTTTCAGAAATGTCTTTTCCTCCTTTTTTTGCAGCCTCACCTTTAAGATAATCAAGAGTTAGTTTTGCATCTTCAAATTCTTTATTTTTTAAATGCTTTTTAAATCCATAAATAATGTTTTTTGTGAAATCTTTTGGGAATGCTTCTTTGGCTAATTTTAGAGCTTCTAATTTTTCTGAAGATTCTACTGGATACCTTCCTTTTAAATGGATGAATGGAAAGTATCTTCTAGAGGTCCAATATCGGGGGGAACCTAATTTGACATTTGAAAGAGGTTCCAAATCATCAGGAAATGCCCAACCTTCATCATACTCTATAGTTTTGTATGTTTTCATCTTGTTTAGAATTGAATTTTCTCCAATAATAGCTTCGCTTTTTACGTGACTAATACATCTTAAGAATCCGTTGTTTCCATTTGGGCCAAAATATTTAATTTTTAGAAGATCTTTTTTATTTTGTGGAGCATTTTTAATATCTTTTTTAACTGCAAATTTTATTTTTTTCATAGCTTGTGGTTCTTTTTTTTCTGGCAAAGTTAAAAAGTTACTAATATTATTATATGTTTCTTCGGAAACATCGGGGTAATTTTTTTTGTCTAAAATAAATTCCAAAGGGTTTTTGAGAAGATTCATACAAAACATGTTTGAGCTTTGTCCAATCAGAATGACAAGCATTGCCAATTTAGATATATTTTTTAATTTTTTCATAAAAAGCCTTTGTGGTGAGTAAAATTTTAATATTATTTCCATCATAAATATTAACAAGTTTTGGTTTTGTTGCAATAGAAACTCTCTGGCCGGGATTATTGCAAATAAGATAATCAATTTTTAGGTTTTTTGGGATCAAAATACTTTTGTATAGTTAGAGCTTATCCGAAAATTAATTAGATAGTTAAAAGCCCCTTAAAAAGGAGTTATGCTAACTCCAGACAGAAAAAAACTAAGGGGCTAACATGAAGCGAATACCAGATTTGTTGTGGTGTGAAATAGAAAAGTTAATTCCTGTAAAAAAAACAAGCGTTGGTCGACCAAAGCTTGATAACAAAAGAACGTTTGAGGGGATTTTGTTTGTACTTAAAACAGGCATTCAATGGTGTGAATTACCTGAGAAATATGGGTGTTTTACAACGATTCATGGAAAGTTTATAAAATGGATTCGAGCTGGTTTTTTTAAAAAAATGACCGCCCGAAGGCGGCCTTGTGTATTGTTACATATAATTCTTTAAAAAATCACACTACTACTGATCTTCTTCCTCACCTTCTTCTTCTTCATCATTTTTTTTACGTTTTGCTTTTTCAGCTTTTTCCAATTGTTTTTCAAATTGTTTCAATAATTTTTCAGGAATGTATTTTCCTTCTTTTTTTGCAGCCTCATCTTTAAGATAATTAAAAGCTAGTTTTGCATATTCCAATTGTTTATTTTTTAAATATTTTTTAAATGCATCAATAACTTGTATTACCATAGATACATCCAAAAAATCATCTAAAATGCTTTCTGCTTTTTCTTTTCCAAGCTTACTAAGTTGTTTTTTTAAATTTTTTACTTTCGTTCTTATTTCGTCTATTTCAACTAAAGGCTTACTAGAAAGTACAATATTGCGAGATTGTCTAAGTAATAAATCAAGTTGAAAAATAGTTTTTTTATCTAAATTTGTTAAAAAATCTTTTTGTGGGAGTTTTTCAAATAAAGGTAACCATTTTAAATTTTTAATTATTTTTTTAACTCTTTGAGGTAAAGAAAGATAAAGTTCCTTCATTTTTTTAGCTTTAATTAAACGATTTTCCAACTTTTTAAGTTTTTGAAAATTGCTACTTACAAGACGTATCGTTTTAACAAAAACAAACTGGTCAAATGAAAGACCAGAATAAAAATCAATCACATCATCCAAAACTATTATTTCTCTATCCTTAATGAATGCAACTTGACCATTTGAAAGCAAAGAAAATTTGTCACCAAAAAAGTCATATTCTTTTACTTTATTACCTGTTTTTACACTAAAAATTTTTATTTTATTGTATTCAGGTAAATAATTGCCCTCAAGAAAATTATCATCTGGTAAAAATAAAAGAGAACTATCTTCATAGGTTAATTTTTTAGTTTCATAATATTTTTCTCTTTTAAAATCAATAAAATTTAACCTTCCTAAATCCGTATTCTGAAAAGCAAAAACACTTTCATTTATCCGAAAAATTTCAAAATCAGTTCCGAACAAAGTTTCTCCTACTTCAAATTTTTCCTCAGTGAGCCTCTGTAAATCAAAATTTGTAACTACTACTTTTCCATCTTTGTATGTAAAAATTATTTTACCATCCGATAAAACCAGCATTTTACTCATCTTATAATTATAGACAGTGTGAAGCTTAATAGGCTTCTTTTGTTTTTGATTCCAAACTCTTATCTTTTTATCATTACTGTGCGATATCATATTACCATTAGGCAATAATGATAAACCCCATATCCATTTGCCGTCTGATAGCACTTTTACAGATTTTCCAGTCTTCATGTTCCAAATTCTTATCGTTTTATCGTATGAAGCAGATGCCATTTTTCCATCTGGCAAAAACAAAAGATCAGTCACCTTTCCCTTGTGACCCTTTAATTCATTGAGTAATTTTCCAGTTTTTACATCCCAAATCTTTATTATTCCATTGTAATCTGCCGATGCTATGCTTCCATTTTGCAGCGACAACAAAAATACAATACTTCTTCCATGAGGCTCTATTTTTCTAAGCAATTTCCTTTCCTTTGGACTCCATATATATATTATTCCATTATCGCCATGATCATCACCATAATGATCATAATCAGAAGTAACAATAGAACCATCGGCAAGAACTACGAGCTCCATCAATTCGTTATTATTTGGATTATGAAAAAAGAAAAATTTACTATAAAAAAACCTATTCTTCCCCTTTTTCATAACTTTTTCTTTTAAAGCGTCATTAAAGCTATTTGAAATTTCCCACATTAGCCCCTTTTCATTAAAAAAGTCATCGAAATGCTTGTCTTGTATTTTCCCAACTAAATACTCTAAAAATTCATCTAATAGATTTTTTTTAGGAGTAAAATTTTTAGTTTTATTTGCTTTAAAAAATTCAGCCAGCAAAATCAGTGGAATTAATCGACGTACAAATATCTCATCTAACTTAAGATCGCCTTGAGCAAATGCTACAAATGTTTTTATATCTCTGAGAGTAATATCTTTTAAAAAATCAATATTTTTAAAAAATATATTGAGATCAATAATTACTTCATTTTTTTCTTCATTAAAAAACTTTTCATCATCTTCAAAAGCTTCAAAATCTTCGAGCAAATCACTCAAAAAACCTGAAAGATTAATTACATCACGTGTTATTGAAATTTTTTCATTTTCCAATTTCAAAAAAAACTTTGTATCTTCATTCATCGCTCCTGCACATTGTGCAAAAAACAACAATACAAAAATCAATAAACTTTTTTTATTCAACATATTTTTCCCTTTTTTGAAAAACTTTTTATTTCCAACGCAACACAGCTTGCGCAACACGAATACCCAAAAGATTTGCCGTTTTTAAATCTCCTACTGAAGGTGTTTTTTCTGGCGGCAAATTATCTGATTGTGCCATTGCACCAAGAAATGCCCCCATACGATTAACAGAATTTTGATCACCGCTTGGCACATCCTTAGCCCCAGATTCATTCAAAAGACCAAGAGAAACCCATAACATACTGTGTTGAGCTGCAAAGGTAACTAGTTGCATCAAACTGTTAAATTTATCTCCGCTTAGACTACCTGAATTGGTAAAACCTGCTGCTAATTTATCTTTCCATACTTGCTTAAACCAAAGAGATGACGTCCCATCCATAAATGCTTTAAATGGAGCTGAAACTGAACCCATATACGTTGGTGCACCAAAAATAATTGCATCAAACTCATTTAATATTTCTGGTTTATCAGTAATATCAGTTGCCTTATACAACGTGGCCGAAACACCTTCAACTGAATCTGCCCCTTTATACACATGCTCTGCTTGAACTTGCGTATGACCAAAACCACTGTGATACACAATTGCAACTTTTTTCACTTTTATACCTTTCCCTCATTGATTTATACAATATTTTTTATGATATTATTTACATATACAAATATTCAATGATTGCCAAAAAAATTATAATGCCGAAATTGAAAAGAAAAAAATAACATCTATACTATTACTAGTTGTGCAATTAAAAAAAAATCAAAAAACAAAAGGTTACATATGATTAAAAAAAACATTTTATCAACACTACTTGCAGCATCGCTCTTTATAACTCCCTGCTTATCTTTTGCACATGAAAAACAAACTATTAGTAAAGATAAAATTATAACCAGTAGTATTTTGGCAATAAGCGCAGCACTTTTTGTAACTATTGGATCTATTAGTAAAAAATTTGATGCAAAACTTTTTCTTTGCTGTTCAGGAACAATTTTGCTTCTTGCCAGTATTTGTAATCTTTTTTCAGATGATAAAACAGGTGAATGCTGCCCAGGCCATTGCCATTCTTGCAATGATTCTCACTCTTGCAATGACTCTAATTCTTGCAGTAATGATTGCCATTCCTGTGAAAACGAAAGCTGTAATGATTGCCAAGAAAGCTGCTGCAATCATATTTGCTCATATTGCAATAACGATCCTTGTACCTGCAATGAATATATACATGAAGCAAAAGTTAATAATCATAACCATGATGATCAATGTGATTGCTCCCATCACCATGAACAATCAAATCATGAACAACCAACAATAACACCAGAAAAAATAAACGATATAAATCCAGCGCTTCAAGATCTTTGGGAAGACCCTTTTAACTTCTAAATATTTTTTATTACCAAAAATGATATTCTTCAAGTAGCATAAAAAAGAGATGCGGTTCTTTCTTGTGCTACTTACAAAAAAAGGAATATCACAATGTTACATTTTGAAAAAAAAGAATACACAAAAAAAATACCAACTAATATTGAATGTGTTTTAGGGGCAGATATTGGAGGGACCAATAGCAATATTGGCATTTTTTATAACACCAATAAATCATTAAAACTTCTTTTTTCTTTGCATTTTAAAAGTCAGGAGATTATAAATTTTACTGACTTTACAAATGACATTCTTCTTTATCTAAAAAAAACATATTCTATTTCCATTAAACGTTCGTGCTTTGCTGCTGCTGGCCCAGTTGCTGAACATAGAAACAAATGCAAACCAACCAACCTCAATTTTGTTATTGATGCTGATCAGCTCATTAAAAATACCGATCTTGAATGTGCAACATTAGCAAATGATTTTGAAATTATTGGTCATGGGCTCATGCTTTTAGAACCTGAAAAACTAATTCAAATCAAACAAGGTAAAATTCGTAAAACCTCTGCTCGTATTATTGTCGGTGCAGGAACAGGTTTAGGAAAATGTATTTTACAATGGCACGAAAAATTCAAACGTTCAATGCCAATGCCTTCTGAAGGTGGGCATGCAGATTTTTCGGCACAAACTCAAGAAGAACTTGATCTCATTACTTTTATACAACAAACAGAACACCGCAATTGTAATATTTCTTGGGAAGATGTTCTTTCTGGCAATGGAATAAATCGTATATACAAATTCTTTAGTCAACAAGGTAACAATAAAAACATACATAAAAAGATTAAAGACAACGGCCTTCATCCAGATAAAATTTTTGCAAATAAAGATTTAGACGCATATAGCAAAAAAACTTATGAACTTTATGCAAAGCTGTATGCTCGATGCATAAAAAATTTTGCACTGGAAGCTTTAGCATTAGGTGGAATTTATATTGCCGGTGGTATCGCAAGTAAAAATTTGGAACTTTTTAAACAAAAACTTTTTATAAATGAATTTCTTAATTGTGGAAAACAAGCAGGACTTTTAAAAAATATTCCTATCTATGTTATTGCTGATTACAACGTAAGCTTATATGGTGCTGCACAATTTATGATGCTCGAAAAAACCTGTCTAAAGTAAAAAAATGCCCCGGGTCCTTACCCGGGGCATAACAATTTAATAATAACTTAAAGATAAAAGCTGGAACCAACTAAATAATTTGTACCATCTTTTTGTACCTTCTCAAAATATGCAACCTTTTTTGAGCCGCTCATAGAAAAATAACTTGTTCCAGATCCATCTTTAACAATTTTTATAAATGATGAAATATAATTTCTTCCTTTATCATCTTTTGCTTTAGAAAGATCTCGCCAAATAATATTTTTATTTGTTCCCCAGGCATAACAAATACCATCAAAGTCTGTAACAAAAAGGCTCAAATCTCCTTTGGTAAATTCGCCACCATTTTTTACAAACGCACCAAAAGCTTCTTCTTTTGAGCTATCTGCAAGCAAACTCACTCCACCCTTGACCAGTAGTTGCATCATTTCGGGCTTAGATATTGGATGCAATCCGGAACCAATAACAAATTTATTTTTTCCAATTTTAACAAGTTCAACATAAACAAAGCGTGATGAATTTCGAATTTTATAATCAATCCAGCCACCACCAGCTTTTGCTTTATCAATCATTTCTTGAACAAAATATCTACCGGTATCATCAACAACTTTGCTCTGATTAGTCCCAACATAATCTGGATTATCACCATGAGCTATTACGTTTCCATTTAAATCATATAAAAATACAAACAAGTCTCCAAACCTAAATCCTTTTTCTGTTTTTGATGTAAATTTTTGTTTTGATTGAGAAATTCCATGCATTTCCATATATCTAAAACCACTTCGAACGAGATCAACAACCGCAGTTCTTCCAGCCGTTGGATAATAACCACAGGCAATAAAATAATGCTTTCCTTTAGCGTCAGTTACTTTTCGAGCATATGCCATTTTTGGAGCACGCTTTGAAACATACTCAACCCAAACTCCTCCATCAGATTTTTTTAATTTTTTAATAATTTCTTTATTTACATATGTTCCTTTTACATCTTGATATTGTAAGGAATTTTGCCCTATCAATCCTGGCCTATCACCTTGTGCAACTATGTTGCCATCAAAATCAAGCGCAAAAATATACAAATCTCCCAAAACAAATTGGCCTAATGAATAATTAAAACGACTAAATGCTTCTTCGACAGAACCTTCTCGCTTAATTACAGAATTAAAATATGATGCAGCTCCATCTACTAAATTAATAACGGCATCACGTTTAGAATGAGGATAAAAACCACAACCAACGGCATAAGTTTTTCCATCTTTTTTTACCTGAGTAACATATGACATTTTGGTAGCATTTTTCCATTCATAAACAATCCAGCCACCACCTTTTTTTGCTTTTTCAATTAAAGAACGGACAATAAAGACACCATATGAATCTTGATAATCATAAAGATTTTTCCATAGAATTTCTTGATATTTACCTATTGCATTACATACACCATCAAAATCATATACAAAAAGATACAACTCACCTTTCATAAAATTTTGATCATAAGAGAACGCATTAAATGATTTGGCTATACTATTTTTTTTCAAATAATTAGTAGCTTTATCAACAAGCTCTTGAGCATCTTTTCTTCTATTTTTATAAAACTGTTCTTCATTAAATTCCGGAACAATAGTTCCTTGTGCAACCATTTTTGAATTAACAATATTTTTAGATGAAACAATCTCTTTTTGTTTTCGTTTTACGCCAGCAATCGCCATAGAAAAAAAACAAACAAAACTCAAAAAAATTATCAATAAACGTTTTTTCACCACAAACTCCTTAAAAAAATTTAATTTTCGCGACGATTACCCATAAACCTCAACATATATAAAAAAAGATTTATAAAATCTAAATACAATGTGAGTGCACCATAAATTGCAATTTTTCCTCTTGTTTTATTATCAACAACCAAACGTGATGCTATCTTTTTAATTTTTTGTGTATCATATGCCGTTAAAAGCGTAAAAATTAAAACTCCAGCGATAGAAAGAATAAAATCAAAACCGGAACTACGTAAAAAAATATTAACAACACCACCTAAAATTAACCCCCATAACCCCATAATGGCAAAACTTCCAACACTGCTTAAATCTGTTTTTGTAAAATAACCATACAAAGCTATTCCTAAAAACATACCTGCAGTTATTAAAAACGTAGAAGCTATTGATGTTTTGGTATACACAAAAAAAACTGAGGCCATAGTAACCCCAACAGAAGCTGCATATGTTATAAATGCAGTAATTGCCATAAAAAGCGACATACGCATAATAAAAAAAGCAATTGCAATAACAAGAGCAAATTGCAAAATAATTAATAAAATCATAGCCCATGAATGTGTCATTAAATAAGTAAAAAATAATTTCGACTCAAATACATAATAAGCGATACCAGCAGTGACAGCCAAAGCACATGACATCCAGGCATATACTTTATACATAAAATTAGAAACTGATGCTTCCTGCGGATAAGGATATTCAGGATATTGCATTATTTACTCCCTGTTTAAAAAATAGTTACAATCAATTCATTCTTATCAATACAGATCCTTTTGCACAAGAGTTAAGCGTTTTTACAAATTATAGTTATGTCTTGCACGAATAAATAAGATTGTGTTAATCCTAAAAACGAAAATTTCTTTCCAAAAAGAATGAAAATAAAATTACCATTTCAAAAAAGGAAAATACCATGAAAAAATTACACTCTGCCTGTTGTGGAATAATTGCAGCCACCATCTTGGCTGGTTGGGGATCACAAGAATCAAATATTGCTGGCGATAAAAAACATGACACGAACTTTTATGGAATATTACAAACTTGGTCAAATCCTGACACCAAAATGGCTGTTGAAAACATCTCTATTGATAATCTCATCAAACAAATCCCTGTATTTGTAAAACCATCAACAACAAAAAAATCAACACAAAATGCTACAAAAAAGGCAGCTAAAGATGCTGCAATGGCTGCCAAAAAAGCTGCTGCGGCTGCAAATAAAGCTGCCAAAGCTGCATTAAAAGCTAGCAAAACACCAAAAGATTTAACCAAAACATCGCAAGATGCTTCCCTTGCGGCACAAGCTGCAGCAGAGGCAGCCGCTGCAGCAGCAAAAGCTGCGACAGCAGCTGCACAAATTGCTGAACAACCAATGGAACAAAAAGCAACTGATCCAAAAACACATGTCTTACAAAGTGATCCAGTAAAAACTTTTATTAAAGCAAATATAGATCTTGTAGAAGTAGGAGAAATACGCATTCCAAATCCGAATGAAATATGGACCTATAAAAAAGAAAAAAGTTATCGTGAATCAAAATATTTAGAAATAATTTTCGTTTCTAAAGATGCAAAAAAAACACAAAACCACTACCTCATTGAAAATAGAAAAAAAATATACTGCGACAGAGTAAGCTCAGCTGGCCCAGAAGAACAAGAAGTTCCACTCGAAGCATTAAAAAGTTTAAAAGTTACTGGCTACACAGACCGAAAAGCTGATGATGCAAAAAGAAAACAAGAAGAAGAAAAACGAATAATTAAAAAACTTGCAACAAAAAAAACAAAATAAAAAATAATCACTTTATTTTTTTAAAAGCCACACTAGAGCATCAATTAATTGTATTTTTTTGTTTTTATGCGATCATAAACTACAGAAAAAATACATCTTGTCTGTCTAAAAAAATAAGGAATTAATAAATGAAAACAAAAACAATTCTTACACCATTTTTCTTGTGCTTAATTTTGGGCATAAACAGCACCACATTTTCAATGGGTTTACTTGCAAAACTTGTATGTGGCTTGGCAAACAAACAAGAAGGGACATCACTAAATAGCAATTTCAACAGCACCAACATGTGCCCAATCCCTGATGATAAATCTCCCCACTACAAAGACATCGAAGAAAATTTTGGTAAAAATGTTGCAGACTCCATCACAACACAGCCTGATTTTTTGCAAGAAGACTTTGAACTTGAAAGTCAAGATGAAGACAAAGATCTTACCTGGTACTGCTATTCACTCGCAAATATAACCGAAAAAGAAGCATCTATCCTTGCCGAATCA
>DAOVGZ010000041.1 GCA_030672115.1 bacterium
GAACCTCTTAAAAAAATTATTGCTATCACTCCTTCTAATATTACAACACTAAAACTTCTGGGAACCATTTTCCAGGCACAAAAAAAACATAAAGACGCATTATGGCATTTAAGAATAGCCCTAACATCATCCCCTGGAAATCAAGAAATTATACGCTCTATCTGCAAATCACTTATTGCCATTGAACAATTTGATGAAGCTCTTGATATGTTTGAACGAATAATTGATTGCAATCCAAATGATATTAAAGCGTTATTTGATATTGCAAAAATTCATAATTTTCAAAAAAACTTTTCTGAAGCTGCGGCTTGTTATGAAAAAATACTTGAAATAAAACCAACATTAAAATCTGCTCGATATAATTATGCATACACATTAAAAAAACTTGGCTATACAGCCGAAGCAATAAAAAATCTTGAAAATTTCCTTATTGATTATCCCCAAAATGCACGTGCACACTTTGGTCTTGCTACTGCATATCTTTCTCTTGGAGATTTCCAACAGGGGTGGCCTGAATACGAATGGCGCTGGCAATCATACAATGAACTTCCTCCACAATATTCTCAACCGATGTGGGACGGGTTATCTGATTTACATGGAAAAACAATTTTAGTAACAACAGAACAAGGACTTGGCGATACCTTTCAATTTATTCGTTATATACAATTGTTAAAAGATCAAGGCGCTACAATTATTGTTCAAACACAAAAGGCAACCACTGATATTGTCGCGCAATGTGATTATGTTGATATTGTTATTCCACGAGGAAAATCTTTACCGCCCTTTGATTTACACATACCTCTTATGAGCCTTCCTCTTCTTTTTAAAACAACCGTAAACACCGTTCCAAAAACTATTCCTTATCTTTTTGCTCAAGAAAGTTTAATTAAGTATTGGCAAGAAAAACTTTCTCCTGACACAAATTTTAAAATTGGCATATGTTGGAATGGCAATCCAACATACAGATCACAAGCATTAAAACATTCTCTTTCAGCTCGATCAATTCCATTAAAAGAACTTGCTCCTCTTGCAAAAATACCAGGTGTTTCGCTGTATTCTTTACAAAAAACAACTGGCGAAGATCAGCTTAAAAAAACAAATAATCTTTTTAAAGTTCATACTTTCGACCAAAACTTTGATGTAACAAACGGTCGCTTTATGGATACGGCTGCAGTCATAAAAAATATGGATCTAATAATCACAATAGATACATCAATCGCACATCTTGCTGGTGGACTTGGAATTCCAACATGGATCATGCTCCCCAACCCTGCAGACTGGCGATGGATAATTGGAAAAGATACAACACCATGGTATCCAAAAACAAAATTATTTAAACAACCAACACCAGGAAATTGGAGTCCTGTTATTAAACAAATTGCTCAAAAACTCACTCCTATTATAAAAGGAGTCGACAATGAAACCATTAAAAAATTAGAAAATTTTAAAAAGCAACTTAGCATCGTCAATAAAGTTTTGATAAAGCATCAACAAGAAAGAAAGGTTGCTATAAAAAGATTTAACCAAAGCATGATACTCAAAAAAAATATTGAACAAAGAATTAAAGAGTTAGAACATAAATACTAAAAAGATTGTTACAAAATACATTATTCTTAATGAAGGATTTTCATGGCGAAAAAAAATTATACTTATTCGATTTTAACAACAACTTTCTTTTTACTTTTTTGCTTAACTATACATACCGAGCAAGAGCTTCTAAATAAAGATTTTAGAGCTTACTTCAATCAAGCAAATGAATTTTTCAAACAAAATAATATTGATGATGCAATTATTTACTATAGCAAAACAATTGCCGCAAATGAGCGTTGCCATCAAGCATATTTTAATCGCGGTTATGCATTTGAAAAAAAAGGTAACAATAAAGAAGCTCAAAAAAATTATAAAAAATCTTTGGAACTTAACCCAGGTTATATAAAAGCACGAAGACTTTTCGCATCAACACTTAAAAAAGAAGGAAAACTCAATCAAGCTCGTCAAGAGTATGAAATAATTCTACAATCAAATCCAAATGATTTTGAATCACTAAGAGAAATAGCGAGAATATTTTCTGATATGCGAAATTTTGAAAAAGCTATTCATTATTTTGAAAAAGCATTAGAAGTTAATCCTGAAAATATTCAATGTCAACTTGACTACGCAAATACACTCAATATGTCAAACTCAACAGAAGAAGCTCTTAAATGGTATTACAAATTAAGCAAACGTATTCCAGAAAGCGCTTCATTAACTTACAATATCGCCTACACCCTTAAAAAACTTGGACGTATCCAAGAAGCATTTGAATATTATGATAGAACTCTTGTTCTTAACCCAAATCATACAGAAGGACATTTTGGAAGAGGCGTTTCTCTTTTAATGGTCGAAAATTTTAAAGAAGGATGGGAAGAATACGAATGGCGATGGAACCGAAAACGAAATAACAAACGAACTTTCAACAAACCTCTTTGGGATGGTTCTGACCTCCATGGAAAAACAATTTATTTATACGCAGAGCAAGGCCTTGGCGATACCTTTCAATTTTGTCGTTTAGCACAAGAAGCAAAAGACCGTGGTGGATTTGTTATTGTTGCTGTTCAAAATCCTTTAGTTACAATTCTTTCTAGCTGTCCTTTTATTGATCGTATTATTTCACTTAACGATCCTATACCTCATTTTGACACCTATGCACCCCTTATGAGTTTACCTCTTATTTTAGGCCTCGAAGTTAAAACAATTCCAACCAACATTCCTTATATTTTTGCCAAAGAAAATTTAATAGAACATTGGAAAAAACAACTTTCCTCTGATAAAAATTTTAAAATTGGAATTTGTTGGCAAGGAAATCCAAACTATAGCACTCCCTTTTTACGCAATGCTGTTGCGGCAAAATCGATTGACCTTATTCAAATGGCAGACATTGCTCGCATTGAAGGTGTTAGTTTGTATTGTCTTCAAAAAACAACTGGGGAAGAACAACTTAAAAACCTTCCTGATAACTTCAATCTTCATATTTTTGGACCTGATTTTGATAGTAAAACAAAACATGGTCGCTTTATGGATACTGCGGCAGTTATGAAAAATCTTGATCTAATCATTACCGTTGACACTTCAATTGGACATATTGCTGGTGGTCTTGGTGTACCCGTTTGGCTCATGCTTCCAGAACCTGCTGACTGGCGTTGGATGTTGCGAAAATTCGATACTCCATGGTATCCAAACGTCCGTATGTTTAGACAGCCAAAACCTGACGACTGGGCTTCTGTTATTCAAGAAATGGTCTACGAACTTACAAAAAAACTTCAAAATACATCTACTGCACAAAATCAAAATTCTGTCCCCCAAAAAAACAATTCTAAAACAATAAATACTAAAGAATTTATACAAACTATTGTTGCACTCGAAACAACACTTCAAAGAACAAATGATTATGAAAAACAAAGCCAAATCAAAAAAACACTCGATCGTTTAAAAAATAACAACCTTTTTTTAACACCGGGATCTAAAAAACTTTTATCTCTCATTACTGAACTTGTTCACGTAAATAATAAAATTTGGGATGTTCACGACAAATTAACAGACTTAAACCCTGATCATGCATTATTTCCAAACCTTACTCAAAAAATAATCTCTCTGTATGTCATTAAAGATGATCTTCTTGCCTCTGCAGTAACAACTGCGGAGGCTTTAGAAAAATAAAAAATGAAATTAAAAATATATTACACCATTTTTTTTTGTATTTTTACATGCCTATATAAATGCGCACAAGCCAATGATTTTAAAACATTTTTTAATGAAGGAAGAAATTCCTATTATCAAAATGATTGTGATCAAGCTCTTTATTATTTTCAAAAAGCAAACGCATTGCAACCAAACTCATATCAAATTCATTTTAATATTGGCATCATCTATACAACTCTAAAAAAAGATTATGTAAAAGCTCTTAAGAGTTTTGATGCCGCATTAAAAATCAATCCTCATTACGCCAAGGCATATATTCAACGAGCAAAAATTTTTCTCGCTCTCAAAAAATATAAGTACTGTCTTAATGATCTTGAACAAGCTAGCAACCTTGAAAAAAACAATCTTCAAACCCTATTTGATATCGCATTTACAGCAAACATAATTGGCCAAACAAATAAGGCCCTAGAAGCATATAAAAAAGTTCTTACTATTCTGCCCAATCATACACAAACATTTTACAATATAGGTTATACATTAAGAATTGCCGGGGATCTTGATAATGCAATCATATATTATCAAAAAGCTTTAGAACAAAACCCGAATTATAATGCCGCACAATACGCATTAGCCCTAGCTTTATTAAACAATGGTCAATTTTTGCAGGGATGGAAAGAATACCAACCATACCTAAAACAAAAAAACATCAATGCTGAAAATTTTCGCTTGTGGCTACGTAACGGAGAACTTGTAGGAAAAACAATCTTAATTAAAGAACAGGGAGGATTTGGAGATACCATTCAATTTATTCGCTTTGCTTTTGAATTAAAACAACTGGGAGCATCAACCATTACCTACGTACGCAAACCAATGATACCACTTCTTTCTTTATGTCCATTTCTTGACCAAGTAATCCAAAAAGGAGATGCTGTCCCTATTTTTGATGAAGTAGTTACAACCATGGCACTACCGGCGCTCCTCAATTGCTCTCAAAAAGAATTAACAAAAAAAATGCCTTATCTTTTTGCAAGTCCTGAACTAATAGATTATTGGCAAACTATTGTACATAATGATTCAATTAATTCAGGCAATCAATACAAAATTGGCCTTTGCTGGACCGCTGATAAAAAAAATGACGAATCTCGACCTCTTGTTGCGCATCGCTCAATAGAATTAAAACAATTAGAATGTTTTTCAAATGTTGAAAATATTAATTTTTATAGCCTCCAGAAAATAAATCCTATTATTAAAAACCACCTGCCAAACGGACCAATTATTACAACATTTGTCGATAATTTTGATACAGATCATGGAGCGTTTATGGACACTGCCGCACTTATTAAAAATCTTGATCTTGTAATTACAGTCGATACTTCAATTGCTCATCTTGCAGGTGCGCTTGGCAAACCTGTCTGGCTTCTACTTCCCTTTGGAGTTGATTGGCGTTGGCTTAATAAAAAAACAACAAGTCCTTGGTACCCAACTATGAAAATTTTCAAACAACAAACACCTCTCAATTGGAAACCAGTTTTAAAAAACGTTGTACAAGAACTACAAAAAAATATGAATTTGAAAAATAAAACCATATGAAAAAAAAAGTCATTATTTTTCTACTATTCTCTTCCTTTTTTTTCACCTTCACAAAATGCGATCAATCTGATTTTTCTTCTGGCGTCGCCTCATGTAAAAGAGGAAGCTTTAAACAAGCAATTTCCTTTTTTCAAAAATCAATAGAAAAAAAGTCTAACATAGCAAAAGCTTTATTTAATATTGGTATGTGCTACATCTTTACTAACGAACTTATCAATGCAGAACGCACTTTCAAATTACTTTTAAAAAAATATTTTGATTATACTCGCGCACACCTTGAACTTGCCCGTTGTTTATATCAACAAAAAAAATATGATGAAGCCGAAACATATTTTAAAGTTGCAATAGTACAAGATTACAAATCATATGATGCCCATTTTGGACTTGCACAAATACTTCTTAAAAAAAATCATCTTGATGGCACAATGCAACATCTTGATTATCTACTATCACGCAAATTAACAGATACAAAAAAACAAGAACAATTAGCACAATTATTACTTGATCTTGGCAACATATATTTTCAACAAACAAAAGAACAACAAGCTATTGATACGTTTAAAAAAATTCTTTCCATTAATAAACATTTTGCTTACATCAATCACAACATTGCATTTTGCCTAGCAACACAACTAAACAATCACGATGAAGCTCTTTTTTACTACAAAAAAGCACTCGAACACAACCCTAAAAACCCTGAAATCCACTTTGCATACGCTCTTTCATGCCTTGCATCTGGAGACTTTAAAACCGGATGGAAAGAATACCAGTATCGCTGGCAAAGAAAACATAAGGCACCTAGAGCATTTGGAACAACACTCGATAAATATTGGCAAGGAGAACCTCTTGATGGAAAAATAATTTTAATTCGTTGCGAACAAGGACTCGGCGATACGCTTCATTTTATCAGGTATGCGCAACTGCTTAACAAACAAGGAGCATATGTTATTGCTGAAGTACAAAATCCTCTTGTCCCACTTCTTTCTTTGTGTCCTTATCTAAATAAAATTGTTGCTATGAATGATGAAATTGAATATTACGATTATCAAATCCCTATGCTTGATCTTCCATTATTATTTGAAACAACACTCAAAACAATTCCCACAGATATTCCTTACTTATATGCCGATGAAAGTTTAGAAAAAAAATGGCACAAAAAATTATCAAATGATAAAACATTTAAAGTGGGAATTTGTTGGCATGGAGAAGCATCAAATGGAAAACATAAATTTATGCCTCTCAAAAAATTTGCCCCCCTTTTAAATATGGATGGCGTTACATTTTATAGTTTGCAAAAATTTACAGGACTTAATCAACTTGAGCAACTTCCAAAAAAATATTGCATCAAAGCATTTGATGAAAAATTTGACGTAAAACACGGAAGCTTTATGGATACCGCGGCCGTCATAAAAAATCTTGATTTAGTCATTACTGTCGATACATCAGTTGCTCACCTTTCTGGAGCTCTTGGTATTGAAACCTGGATCATTTTACCTTTTTGTTCCGAATGGCGCTGGCTAACAGAAAAAACAGATTCTCCCTGGTATCCAACTATACGTTTATTTCGAGCAATCAAAAAAAACAAATGGAGTAATGTGCAAAAAAATCTCATTACACAGTTACAAAAAAAAATGAACAAGTTTACTCTTTAACTAAATTTTAGTATTACCTTGTAAACGACTTAAAAACTCTTTTTAGTACTGCAAAAAGGAAACAAAATTATGAAGCTATCTATTAAACTTTTTTTAGCCTTCGTTATTATTAACACAACACCTCTTACTTATTCAAAAGCAACTCTAAGCGAACTTTATCAGCAGGCCGGTCAATGTTATCAAAATAAAAAATATGACCAAGCAATTGAACTTTACAAGCAAGCTCTACACATCGCACCAAACCTTTCTGGTCTGGCAAATAATATCGGACTTCTTTTTAAAATGACTGGAAAATATTACCAAGCAATTCCTTATTATGAACGCGCAATAATACTTAACCCTGAAAATGAAACTGCACACTTTGGTCTTGGAAAAACCTGTTTAGCTATTGGAAATTTTACACGTGGCTGGGAACTTTTTGAATGGCGTATGGCTGACTATAAAAACTATAAAAAAAAATTCATATTTCATGATATGCAACCACAAGATATTGCAGGAAAAACAATATTGATTCGAGCAGAATTTGGACTTGGTGATACAATTCAATTTATTCGATACGTTTGGGAACTTAAAAAAGCTGGCGCAAGAAGTATTGATGTAGAAACCTTTGGCCCACTTGTTGATCTATTTTCACAATGTGATTATATAGATCATATATTTAAAAAAGGAAATCCTCCAGCAAGACCGTATGACGTTCAAATTCCATTATTGAGCCTTCCTCTTTTTTTTAAAACAACAAAAAATACAATCCCTGCAGACGTTCCTTATCTTCAAGCAGATGATAATCTTGTAAACTTATGGAAAGAAAAACTTAACAATATTAATCCTGACAAAAACGTTTTAAATGTTGGTATTTGTTGGCAGGCAAGCCCACAAACTTTTTTAGAAGACAATCCATTAACAAAACGCTCTGTTCCTCTTGCTCTTTTTGAATCTCTTGCACATCTTAAAAACGTAAAGCTGTATAGCTTGCAACAATTTGATGGCCTTGACCAACTTGATAATCTACCTAATAATTTTGGCATCCACATATTTGATAAAAATTTTGATAGAACTCATGGACGTTTTATGGATACCGCAGCTGTTATTAAAAATTTAGACTTAGTAATTACTGTCGATACTGCTATTGCACATTTGGCTGGAGCACTCGCAACACCAACATGGCTATTAATCCCTTCTGTTGCAGAATGGCGCTGGCTTATGAAAGGAGATACAACACCATGGTACCCAAAAACAAAACTTTTTCGACAAACAAAACATAATGACTGGACGTCTGTAATTGAAATAATAAAAAATCAATTAGAAATATTAACTTAACTTTTTAAAAAGGAAAAATAATGTTTATAAAAAAAAAGAAATCATCTTTATTTACCAAATATATACTTATCAGTCTCTTGAGTATTATCGGAATTGCTCTTTATAGAAACTCTATTGATTCAACTGGCAATCAAACTTTACCTGAAGCATCTTCCCTTGAACATAATTACTACAAAAAACAATTACAAAAAGCACAACAATTTGAGTTTGAAGGAAACACAAAAAAAGCACTTTCAACCTATCGAAATGTTTTATATCCAGACAAAAAAGCTGCACTCTGTGTTTAGGGACAAGACCACTGTGAGATAGTAAAAATTCTAACTATATGGTCGATTATGCCGATTAGAATGGTAAAAGAAAACTGATTTCGCTTGTCCATCCATACCAGTCACTGAGAGA
>DAOVGZ010000049.1 GCA_030672115.1 bacterium
AGAAGAAGAAGAAAAACAAAAGAAAAATAAATTTTCTAAATCTAAAAAAGTAAAAAAATAAATATAAACAGCAATAGAATTAGATGGGATTTTTTATGAATAATTTAAAAACAGTGAAATTATTTTTGTGTGGCGCTCTTCTTTTTAGCATGAGTACAAGTCGTTGCGAGTGGAAAGTTTTTAAGGCAGTCCAAACTCATTTAGCCGCACAATGGAAATGTTATGTAACTTCTATTGCAAGTGTAGTTACAACTACTGCTGGCATTAAATTATTTTCAAAAAGTAGTACTAAGTTGGATAAATCATTAAAAATCAAGTTTTGTGGTTATAAAAATCCAACAGATGATGATATAAATGCAGATGTGGATAAAGAATTTAATGATTGTATAAGAGCAGGTAAGAACATAGCTGAAAAAGCAAAAGTAGAATTTGAAAAGATCATTGATAAAAAAAACAATGATAATAAGAGTGAAAAAAAAGAAATAAATGAATTTAAAAAGATTTTGCAAAAGAAAGTTTTGACGGCTAAAGAAGCTGATGATGCAAAGGCATTTTTAAAAGATAATTGTCCTGGCAAAATAACAGAATTGCAGAAGTTAATTGAGAATAAAAAACAATTATGGAAAGTTAATAAAAAATATAAAAAAACGGAAGAAACTCCTTCAGCTGGTGACAATAAATAAAAAGTACCGGTTATTCATCGAGTAAAATTCGTTGATTGAAAAATATGTAAAAAAGGCGAAAACTATACAAAATAGTTTTCGCCTTTTTTTTTAAAGGTTTAGGCATGTTGATAATAAAAAAAATAACACATTTTTTTCTTGGTTTGCTTTTTATTATTAGCGTTCCTGTTTTTGCGAGTCAAATTCTAAAGAAATTCCAAAAAATTGGATATAACGATTGCACTTACAATTGTGGAAATGGATGGTATAAAACAGATAAAGATGTTCTAAGTGTTTCATTTGGTCAAAAACAATCAGTAGAGACAGGTCAATATCAGTTAAATGAAAATCAATCAAATTCATTTTTAAGTATTGTTTATTCTTTTATCACAGTTGTTTTAGTGGTTGGTATTGGTTATGGGGTTAATTATCTTTGGGAAAAAAATACTATTGCGTATCCCATGCAAAAAAAATGTGAAGAGTATGAAGATGATGAAAATAGTTCAGATAAAGAAAAAAAAATGATGAAAGATCATTTAAAACTTATTGGTCGACTTGAAAAACAAGGAAAAGAGTTTAGTAAAAGCATAAATACTGATTCTAAAGATATCAAAAATCTTCTTTTTGCTTATAAAAAAAATCCTTTAAAAATAAAAAAAGAAGAAAAAGAAATATTGAAAAAATACGTTGATCAAGCATCTTTAAATAAATTTGAAGCTCATTACCAAATAGTTGAAAAAAGCGCTCAAAATATTGAAAAATTTTTATAATCAAAAAGCTTTTTAGCAAAATATTTTAAGTGAGAAATCCGTTAATTGGCCATGGATTGGTAAAATCTAAATGATAATCATTCATGGTTTGATGATGCACAAGAAATTGAATGCTTTGCACTGAAATAGCGCTTTGCAAAACTGTTTTTAACAATCCTTGTGTCCATTTTGTTTTTTTGTACGTTGAACTTTGTTCATCGAATGGGTTGCGATCAAAAGAAAGATAAAGTTGTCGGTTTTGTGAAATGAGAGCAGATTGTAGTGTTACCTTTTTAGTCATGATATTTTCTTCATCTAGTAACGTTAGCCAGTTGTTAATAAGATGTGCTGTTGTTTGAGCATCATCATTTGTTGCTAAAATTTCTACTGTCTCGTGGTTCCATTTCTTATTATGCCAAAAAATTAGTTTTACTTTTTTTTTATGCGCGCGAAGATTTTTTTGTGTTTGTTGGATTTCTGATTTGTAAGAAGGAAATCGCATAATAAGCCAACCGTGATTGGATGCAAAATATAAAAAACCAATGAAAAAAAATAAAACAGATACAATGACTGTTTTTATAGTATTGTTCATTGGCTGTTCACAATAGTTTCTAAACTTTGTACCAGTGGTTCTATGTACTTTTGCCAATCATTTTTTTCTTTTAGGCCAATTTCGAGTGCGACAGCTGGAGCTTTAACGCCAACAAGCGGTTTAAATGGCAAGCCCCGTACATCATGAAAATCAAATTGATGTTTGTACTGGCTACTTTGGAGTGTGTTTGCAATGTTTTGTGCCCATAAGCGTGTTGTTTTGCTTGAAATACGATGAGCTTGATCAAAAGGACAAAAAAAGAGGTCAGGAATTTTTGTAACAAATTCATCTCCATATGAAAAGTAGTACAAAAAAATACCCGGTTTTGTTTTTGTTTCAGGGTAAAAATTAAGACTCACATAAAAATCAACCGCAAGTCTATTTGCAAAATTTGCGTTTTGAAGAGGATAAATAGTTTCGCCAGGAAAGCGAGTAAGAATAACACGGATATTGGAATATTTTTTTTCTAAAGCCTTTTTTAGTGCTTGTGCGCATTGAAGTGAAATACCTCGCTCAAGACTGTCTTGAATTTGTCGACCGGTATGTTTTGCATCGCCTGCAGGGTCGAGCATAATAGAAAAAGTAGGAAGAAGGGTGTTAAAATAAAAAAGGATTATTAATGATGCGATTATTTTGGAAATAAAGGTGTGGATAGAAAAATTTGTCATCACAACTGTTATTCCTCACTTTAAAGACAATTTAAATCGCTTGTTAAATATTCTTTTAAAAATGTTTTACGGATAAAACTTTTATTATTTTTTATTCCCATTGCTATCGCTTTTGGTTGTCCAATAAAAATACATAATTTTTTAGCACGTGTAATAGCGGTATAAATTAAATTTCTTTGCAAAAGCGTAAAATGTTGCGTAAAAAGGGTGATAATTGCGGCAGAGTACTCAGATCCTTGGCTTTTATGAATAGAGATGGCATAAGCAAGAACAAGTTCGTGTAGATCGCTTTTTTCATATTCAACAATAAGATTATTGTACCGTACAAGCATTTGTTGATCTTCTGTATTAACGTCAACAATGGTTCCAATGTCACCGTTAAAAACATGTTTGTCATAATTGTTTCGTAGTTGCATAACTCGGTCACCAAGCTTGTATGCACAGCCCATAAAATTTAGTTGTTTATCTGTTTGTTCAGGATTTAAAATGTTTTGTAAGTCTCCGTTTAATTTTTGTGTACCAACAGATCCACGATGCATTGGAACAAGCACAACTGAATCATCAGCTTGAATAGAAAATTTTTTAAGTCCTTTTTTGTAAATATTTTCAAGATGAAGAGGAACATTTTCTGGATTGTCTTCTTTGATGAAAAAATAATCTTTTTGAGTTCCAGGAAGATGAGAGACAGGAAACTCTCCATTATTAATTTTGTGAGCATTAACAATAATTAAACTGTCTTGTGCTTGTCTGAAAATAGTTATGAGTTTTACGTTTGTAACAGTTTCACTTGCAATAAGATCTTTTAAAAAATTGCCAGAACCAACAGAAGGGAGCTGGTGGATATCACCAATAAAAATAATATGTGCATCTAAAGGAATTGCTTTGATAAGTGAGAAAGCAAGAAAAATATCAATCATTGAAGCTTCATCAACAATTAAAAAATCAAGATTAAGTGCATTTTGTTCATTGTGAGTAAAGCTCATAGTGTTAAAATCAAATTCTAATAATCGATGAATAGTTGATGCGTTTCTGCCTGTTCCTTCAAAAATTCTTTTTGCTGCACGACCAGTTGGTGCGGCAAGTTTATAATCTAGTTTGTTTTCTTCTAAAATGCTGAGCAACGTTTTTATTAATGTGGTTTTACCGGTACCGGGTCCACCTGTTATAACAGTTACTTTATTTTGCAGTGTGGCCATTATGCCATCTTGTTGTTCTTCGTTGAGCGTTATGTTACTGCCGTATTTTCCGGTTCGTAATTTTGAATAAATAGATTGGATATCAAGTTTATGGCGAGTTTTTTTGTTAAAAAGAGTTTTTATTTTTTCAGCAACCCCTTTTTCTGAATAATAGTGTTGTGAAAGGGTTACAAAATGTTGTTTGTCGTGTGATACAACTTTTATTTTTCCTGCATCATGAAGATTATGCAGAGCCATTTTAATTTTTTGTTGTGATTCGTCTTTATCAAGTTCAAGAAGTTCAACAATGTTTTCTTTTAATTGAGTAAGTTCAATATAAAGATGTCCTTTGCCAAGTTGTTGTGTAAGTGTAAAAAGAGTACCGGATGTAATGCGTTTGAGTGAATTAAATTCAAAACCGAGTTGTTGTGCAACAGCATCTGCTTTTTTAAAACCAATACCCCAAATATCATCAGCTAATCGGTATGGATTTTCTGTTATGATTCCGACTGCTTCTTGACCATAGGTTTTATAAATTTTTGTAGCATAAACAGTGGAAATGCCTTTGCCTTGCAGAAAAACCATGATGCCAGCAATTTGTCTTTGATCTTTCCATGCTTGTGTTATTTGTTCAACACGTTTAGGACCAATACCTTCTACCGAGTGTAAAAGTTGTGGTGTTTCTTCAATAATAGTAAGAACATCAAGTCCAAAATGATTGACTAATTTTTCTGCATAAGTAGGGCCTATTCCTTTTATGAGTCCTGACCCTAAATATTTTTTTAGCCCTAAAACAGAAGTTGGCAAACAGGCTGTGCAACTTTTTGCTTCAAACTGTTTGCCAAATTTTGGATGTACGACCCAAGCCCCAGAAACTGTGATCTGTTGTCCTGCGTTTACGCCAGGAAGATTTCCGCGAACGGTTATTTTGTCTTTTGTTCGAGTTTGTAAAATAAGTACTGAAAAACCATTTTCTTCGCTTTTAAAAAGAAATCTATCAACGATTCCAGTCAATTGATCATGAGTCATATATTTTTAGAGTGTCCTTATCACTTTTGTTCTTTTGCTTGTTTTATCATATCTATAAATAACTGTTTGCCTTTAGGGCAGCTGTATGCCATATCTTCTAAGTAGTTTGCAAGGTCAGTACAAAAATCTTGTAAACCTTTAAAAGTTATAATTTCTGCGCGTAAAAATTTGCCTTCGTTGCCGTCACTTTCTTCGCTCCATTTGAGCAAGAAGCAAGATTCTTTTCCATGTTTTTGGCATGATTCTAAAATAAGAACAAGAATCTGATCTTTAAACGGACGAATGTTATCTGCGTAGCCTTTTGTAATTTCTAAAAAGTCTTCTTTTGCAAAATCAAGAAGGTCATTAAGTTGCTTTCTTCTTTCTTGATATTTTTCGTTTATTTCTTGAACGGTTTGTACATATTCTTCTTGAGAACCGTTATTTTTTTTCTTTTCAAGAACTGAAAGCTCTGTGTAATAAGTTGCATCAAGTTGAGCTTCGAGCATTACCAGTTCAGTTATTGAATGTTGTTCGCCGTTAAGTTCATAAATTCCTATAAACTGCCCATTATCTGATTTTACTCCAAGTACTCTTTTTCGCAACTCCCTACGTACTTGTAAGATTAAACCAAAAACTTTTCCATCAATAGCGTATGATTTTCCATCAATTAAATTAAGTATAGGATTTTTTAAAATAACATGTTCAGTTTTAATTGTTTGATGAGCTGAGAGTAATGCTGCAATTGAAAATAAAATTGTTTTTTTCATTATAGTAATTCCTTTATTCTTACGTGCTTTAAAAATCTACTTCTAAATTAAATGATAAGGTGTAGTCACTACCAATTCCCGATTTCCACCAGGTGTAGTCCCCATTGAGTGAAATTATCCAGTTGCGATCGTCCCTCCTTGCTTTGTAAAATATTGAACCTAAAACTTTGCTTTGATAGCCCATTAATCGTCGAGCTTTTTCTATTTTTAATCGATCTGCTATTTGGCAAGAGGATTCAATATCGCAAATTTTTTCTTTTGATTTAATCCACATGTCAGTACCAATATGAATTCCCCAGCGTGGAGCTTCGTAGGTGAAGCAGCCTGTCCATTTAAATACAATGCCTGGCCAAACTTTTGTTTGATAAGAAAAAGGCATCAATTTATTAATCAGTTGTTGCTCAAGAAAATCTAAATTTTCTTTTGCTTTGCTTTCATCATCAAAGTCTCGCATATTAAAAAGTCGTTCATCGTTATATTCGGTAAAAAATCTTCTTTCACTTGACGGAAAAAGATATTCAAGATTTATAGCGCCTTTATAAATAACTTTTTCTGCCCAATCGCCATTAAAAAAAATAGAAAGAGGTAAAAGAGTTTCTGTATGAACACCAACACCAAAATGATGTCCATTGCCCAAAGGAGTGTCGAGTAAGTTTGCGGACATATTATCAAGAACTCCATAAGTAAAGTCACGCAAAAGTAAAAATGCTTCTTCGCTTTGGTTAACTTCTCCTTCATCTTCGTCAGGTAAAACCATAGTTAAAATATCATTTAGAGAAACACCGATGATATCGTTGAGTGTTTGATTTGGGTTGCGAGATGATGAAGTAAAGTGTGTTCCTTTAAGTCCTTTAGAAAGGGCCCAAGCGCAAGGAATGGTTATGAATCCACCAAGACGAACATCGTAATCACTTTTGGTGTCAATATCATAATCGAGTTTTAGGCGTAAATCACCAAAACCAAATTTATCACTGATCATGTATCGTTCTTGGAATTGTTCTTGTTCTTTGTCTTCTAGTTTTCCGAACGCTTTTTCTATTTCTTCTTGTTCTTTATTTGTAAACCAATAGTTGCTTTCTAACCAATAAAGAGGAATTTTCCATGTGAAGATAAAGCCCCAGAATGGTTTTCTGCCATGAAGCAGTACGCCAAATCGACGTTCTTGAATGGTTCCATTTTTAAATAACAAAAGATTTTCAATTGGATCGAATTCAAATTGGCCTTCAAAAGCTTCTAGAGGTACTTTTAGTTTTTGTAAAAGACTGTCTTGTGTAAGTGCAAGATATGCAGCGATGTTGTCACATTTTTGAGAAAAAAATGAACGATCGGTATTATTCCAAAAAAGTTCGGCGCCCATAATTACATTGTCATACTCATATGATTTGTTGAGTCGTGCGATAGGAAGATCAAGAATGTTACGTTTGGTAAGAGGTTGCGTTCTTAAAAAAATGTCTTCTTGTACAATGTCTATAAAATTTATGTCCTTAAGTAAGTCGAGTGTGTCTTCAGGTGTGAATTCTTTGAGAGCAAAATCAAATTCATTTTCATCTAAAAAATTTGTGACTTCTGGATCATCCAAAAAGCGATCAAAATCGTCTTCAAACTCCATTGCTTGTAATGAAAATAAAACAGATAAGGATAATACAGGAATAAGGCAAAAATGAAGCTTCTTTTTTGTATTCATAATCTCTCTTTTTTAAAAGGACCAACAGTTTTTAATAGCCGGTATAGAAAAGCGTACTCATAGAAGTATGCTTTATTGTATTTTTCGATGATTCTAATCTATTTTATGCATAATCGCAAAAGTTGTACGGGATATTTTATTTATAAAAATTTGTTTGGTCTCGATTTTTGAGTTTGTATAGCTTACACTGTTAGCAAACAAATTTTATTTTTTGGATTTTATAGCTGGAGTGAAAGCAGACATGTTAAATAGTGCAGACAATGGAAAAAAATGTTTTGTTGTTGAGGGAAACAT
>DAOVGZ010000053.1 GCA_030672115.1 bacterium
AACAAATTCGGAACGAAGGTCGTGAGCTGAAGTATGTGCATTTGTATCAAAATCTGGATTGAATACAATTTGCATAAGTCCGCTTCGATCACGCAAATCAATAAAAATTAAACCGCCATGATCTCGGCGTCTGTGGACCCAGCCAGAAAGATGAATAGTTTTACCAAGTAAATCGCTGTTGACCAGTCCGCAAGACGTGGTGCGCTCGAAAGATTTCATGACAATTTCCTTATCTAAATACATGAGGTTATGACCTATAAAAAGTGTACTCAAGAGGGTATAATTGTCAATTTTTAGGTTTGTACTCCCTTTTTATTCTTGACTCATTTTTTTAGGTTGTTTAGTATCAATTTGATATTATTTTTTTTCCAAATACATATCAGGGAGACTTGGATCATGGAAATTTTCAACTTAATGGCTGTACGCTTATAAGATTTTTTTGTAAAAATCTGTACAGTTTTTATCTTTTTTATTTTTTCTTTTATTGCGCATAGCGCCAATCGCCTTTATGTTTTATGTCATTAAATTTTTTATAAGCAAGTATGCAACAGTTTTTTGTTGGATGTGCTAATAAAAGTATATTAGGGAGCTCTTTGTGAGTACAAAATTTTTAGAAATAGTAAATATAGAAAAACAGTTTGATGAAAAAAAAGCTTTGCGTGGTGTTACATTAACGCTAGAAGAAGGTGCAATTGTAGGATTGCTTGGTGTTAATGGTGCTGGAAAAACAACACTTTCTTCTATTATTGCAACTATTATTCCTCCAACGGCGGGGGATATTTTTTTTGAAGGTGATTCTATATACAAAAATATTGCACGGTTTAGAAAAAATATTGGTTATTGTCCTCAACAGGCGAATTTAAATAACCAATTAACTGTTGAACAAAATCTTATTGCTCATGGCAGATATTTTGGAATGAGTTACAAAAAATCTGTTGCTCGGTGTAAGGAGTTGGCTCATACCTTATTATTTACAGAGTATCTTGATTTTATCCCATCGAAACTTTCTGGTGGTTATAAACAGCGTGTTTCGATTGCGCGAGCATTAATGCATAATCCAAAATTAGTTATTTTAGATGAACCAACATCATCATTAGATCCACATATTAGAAAGCAGTTGTGGGAAGTTATTAAGGGATTAAAAAAAGAAGGAATCGCTGTTTTATTAACAACTCATTACATAGAAGAAGCAGAAGAGCTTTCTGATTATGTATGCGTTCTTGATAAAGGATTGGTTCGCTTGACTGGCACACCAAAAGATTTAATAAAAACATTTAGTAAAAAAAACTTAGAAGATGTTTTCATTCAATTAGCTCAAGAACAGGAGAAATAATTTATGAATATTTATTCTTATTTTCACGTTATAAAAGAGCTTGTTAAAACAGATTTAATAATTTTTAAAAAAATCGCACTCGACAAATGGGTAGATATGTTCATTTGGATTTCTACTATGACCTTAGTATTTGCTTACGTAATGCCATCATTTGGTCTGGTCAAATCTTATGGAGCTTTTATGGTTGCAAGTATGTGTTCAACTGCGGGGCTGTTTCAAGCCTTTGCATATATGGCAGAAATGGTTGCCGATTTTGAAGGTGATAAAATTATTACATATCATTTTACGTTACCGATACCTTCGTGGTTAATTTTTATTCGATTTATTATTTATTACACCATAGCATTTATGTTTCTTGGTCTTTTGGTGCTTCCCGCAGGAAAAATAATGTTATGGAATTCTTTTTCATTAACAAATGTTCACTATGGAAAATATGCTCTTATTTTTATTGTAACGAATGTTTTTTATGCAATTTTAGCACTATGGACAACCAGCTTTGTCCGTAGTCTTGTTCGTATAGATAGTGTATGGATGCGTATTATTTATCCATTATGGTTTTTGGGTTGTTTTCAATTTTCTTGGAAATCATTACATCAGGCATCGCCATTACTTGCATATATTGATTTGATAAATCCAATTACATATATTTCTGAAGGAACACGAGCTGCTATTTTAGGGCAAACAGGATCGTTAAATTTTTGGTGGTGTATTATTGCTATTATTGGATTTATTGTTTTTGGTGGTTGGCATGCAATTACAAGATTAAAAAAACGATTAGATTTTGTTTAGATATAAAAAGGTCCCGGGCAACCAGGACGTGCTTTATTGTAAAGAGGATAAAATATGAATGTAGAAAAATATATGCGTATGGCGATAGAAAAAACCAAAGAGGGTGTTGCTCAAGGACAATCTCCTTTTGGTTCTTGTATTGTTAAAAATGGTGAAGTTATTAGCTGTGAGCATAATGTTGTGTGGAAAACAACTGATATAACAGCACACGCAGAAGTGACAGCAATCCGCGCTGCGTGCAAAAAAATAAAGAGCATAGATTTATCTGGCTCTGTTTTGTTTTCTACATGCGAGCCTTGTCCGATGTGTTTTGCTTCATGCCACTGGGCAAAAATAGATAAAATAGTTTTTGGTGCCAGTATTACAGATGCACAAAAAGCAGGTTTTAATGAACTTACAATCTCGTGCGATACTATGAAAAATCTTGGTGGCAGTCATGTAAAAGTGGAAAAAGATTTTTTACACGATGAATGCGCTGCGCTTTTTGATCTTTGGAAACAACGGGGTGGGAAAAAATATTAAATTATTTTTATTTGTTTTTAGTCATTTTATAAGGGAGGTTATTTTTTGCTTCTTGCACGTCTACATCAAAAATAATTTTGTTTTTTATAAGAGCAGTATTTTTTAAATAAAAATATTTGTATATAAAGCGTTTTATAGAATAAATTTTAGCAAAAAAACTATTTGATTTTTTAAGATGATTAGTAAAAGAAGTTTTACTAGAACATGATGCTGTTCCAGTAAAAACAAGCAATATAGTAAGAAGTAATTTTTTAAAAATCATAGTGCCTTCAAAGGTATAAAAAGATTATAAATACGGCTTTTAATTAGTTTTTTCTGATGAAGTAAAAAGTTTTTATTGTTTTACTCCTGTATAAAAATAGGCAAATACTTTTTTAAGTTCAAAACATTCTTTTTTTTTGTTTGGGTTATTTTCTAAACATGTTTTAAAAATCAGTTGAATATTTTTTTTAGATTTTTCTATTTTTAAACCATTTTTTTTTCGTTGTTCGTTTAAAAATATTTGTAGTTTTTTTATAATGGCACGATGATTTTTATTTTTGAACGTGTTTAGATATTCTGATGATTCAAGAACGGAGAGAATATCTTTTTTTAAGTTAACAGCTATTTTTTCTGGAGAGATTCCATTTTTTAAATTACTAATAATTTCTTTTTTTATACTTTCGATAATCGGTACACAAGATTTTTGTAAGTTTTGATCCCTTGTTGATTGAATAAAAAAAGTACTAAAAAGAACGGTTGTACAAATAATTATTTTTATGTCCATAGAAATTCCTTTTTTAGTTTTTTAAAAGTGATCATAAAAATTAGTATAATAAAAAAGCGCCGATTGGAAAGTTCCAATCGGCGCTTTTTATTATTTACAAGAATAATTAGAATTTGTATTCAAATCCAAAGTTGAAGGTATAAGCTAAATCTGTTCCAAGTCCTGGAGCAGCATCATCGTTATAACCTGTTTTATCTCTTCTGTCTAAAATCTTAAATTGTGCTGCATTCATTGGTTTACCTTTAACATCGTAAAAGTGACCACCTGGTACAAACAAAGAAAGAATACCGAACAGTTTTAGGTTTTTCATTAATTCTTTTTTGAAAAAGATGTTAAATTCTGTTCCTAAAAATGAACGTGATGGACAGCTAAGTACTGTATTTGTTTTAAGGTCAAAAGCTCTATCTGGAAATGTTTCCCAGTAAAATAAAACATTTGGATTAATGATAAGAGATTTTTCTCTATCTTTAGGTTCCCATGTTACACCGCCACCGATAAGAGCAAGATTGGTAAATCCAGAAGCAAGTGCTCCAAATCTGTTTGTTTGACGTTCTGTTTCTGGGATATCAAGAGGAAGTCTTAATTTGCCTGCACTACCCAAGAAGAATGCACTTTTTACACGTTTGCCAGCATAAAGTTCTTGTAATCCGATAAAGCCTTTGTAATCACCATCGATAAGTGTTGCGTTTGGATCTTGGTCACCAGAAACATAAGCACCGGTTACGGCAAGACGTATATCGCGATTTTTAACAAACCATGCTGCATCAGTTACAAACATCCAACCTTTGTAAGTATTTTTGTATGGATCACGGAAACGATCTTTTGCATTAAAGAGTTCGTTTAATTGAGCGCTACCTGCTGCTGCTGGAATTAATGCCGCATTTTCAAAATCAGTAGCAATTCCAAGGCTTTTACCATTTACAGAAGCTGCTTGTACAGAGCCGTTTACGAGTTTGCGTGCTGTTGAACCGGCAGCTGATGTTACGGTTCCATCTGAAGCGATAGCGGTAACAACGTGCGGAGCTTTGTAAGCGTTTTTATCAACAGTTGCGGCTTCATCAGAACATGGATTAACGTTTACATACACATGGCTATTAATATGTTGAACTAAGCCATTTCTGTTTTGTGTTTTAATAACGTTGCGATCCCAACCTTTTACGAATTGGCTACCGAGGTTAAATGCAGTTTCAAAGCCAAATTCAAATCGATCACTTACAAATTCACTTGCAAGACCAAGTGTTCCTAAAGTGCTTGTTGCATCAGCTAAAAATTCAACATTTTGTTCTGGATCGCTGTTGAATACAAAGTATGGTTCAATATTTAATCGGCCATGTTTGTCATCATTAACAGGAGTAATATTTAATCTGCCTGCAATAGCATAATTAATTTTGCCAAAACCGCGTTCTGGTTTATTTAGCTTGCCGTACTGTTGGCCTAAGATTTTTTTACCAGTTTTTGACAAACTGTTACTGCGATTATCTAAAATTGCAGCATATAAATCATAAGACAATTTTTTTTCAACAATTTCACCAGAGAGTTTTGCGCCGAATGCATATTGATCAACGGCGCTATCAGAATAAAAACCTAAGTAGTTTGGAGAGACGGCATAGGCGCTACCAAGAGAAATTCCACGACCAAGTGCAAATGGGAAAGCTCCAAGAGTTAAGGTTTGGATTTTATCTAGAGAATTAATGCCAAGAGCTTTATTTAAAGAAAAATTTAGCCATGCTTCTCTCATCCAAAAAATATGACGCGCGATTGAGTGTTTATGATTTTGTCCTACAGCGTCTAATGTTTTAGTAGGTACTGTTGTTGTAGGTGCAATTTCAGAAGAACCCCAAACAGCTTTGCTTCGAAGAGAAAAACGAGCGTTAAGATAATCTAAGTAGCTTAAATCTGTATTTACATCGAGCGAATGTTTTGTGTAAATAATACGATCTTCTGGATTACAATTATTAAGTAAACTTATATTTTGTCCGTAATAAGTGTCACCAGTTTTTAAAGTTCCAGAAACTTTCCATTTAAAAGGGCTTTCTTTTTTGGCAAGTTCTATACCTGAGGCAAAACAGAGAGAGGACATTAAAAATAAAGAAAGTGCTGTGAGGCTGCTTCTTATTTTTCGATACATACTTTTCCTTTCGTGAAAAGATTAAAAATGTGGTAAAAAAATATATACGCAGCACGTTTAGCAGCGCATCTTCGACTTACTACAGGCTTTTTTAAGAAAAAAGAGACGAATGAGTTTAACTGATGATGTATACTCATAAGACGCATCCAGAGTAACTTTTTTACTGTTTTTGTCAATTGGATAAAATAAATATTTTTAGGAAAAAAATGAGTAAAAAAAAATCAATATTGCTTTTAGGAGGGCATATTTCTATTGCTGGAGGCTTTGATTTAGCAGTTGAAAGAGGCGCTTCAATTAATTGTTCTGCTATACAAATATTTACAAGAAGTAATCGGCAATGGGGCGTAAAAGAATTAACGGAGCAACAAGTTATAGATTTTAAAACGGCACTACAAAAATCATGTATCCGTTCGGTTGTTGTTCATTTGCCATATTTAATTAATATTTGTTCTCCTTTGCCAAAAACAAGGCACGCTTCTATTAACTCTGTTAAACAAGAACTTAAACGATGTAACGCCTTAGGTATTAAGTATATTGTTTTGCATCCAGGCTCACATGTTGGACAAGGAGCAGAAGTTTGCTTGAGTGGTATTGCAAAAGGATTGAATGAAGCCCTTGCAGCAGATGAAGGTAATACCATGATTTTGCTTGAAAATATGGCAGGTCAAGGAACTAACGTAGGGCACAAGTTTGAAAATCTTGGTTTTATCATAAAAAAAATAGAAAAAAAGAATCGTGTAGGTATTTGTTTTGATACGTGTCATGCCTTTGCTGCAGGGTACGATTTTAGAACTAAAGATGGTTATGAGGCTATGTGGCAAGAATTTGACAAGCATATCGGTTTAGAAAAATTAAAAGTAATGCATATCAATGATTCCAAAAAAGAATTAGCAACATATGTCGATAGACACGAAAATATTGGAGAGGGGAAATTAGGACTCGACCCTTTCCGTTTTTTATTTAACGATAAACGTTTTTTTGATATTCCAAAGATTTTAGAAACACCAAACGCAACATTAGAACTTTATGCGAAAAATATGGAAATAATAAAAACATTATTGACTAAAGAAACAAAAGAAGTCTTAGATATTTTATAAAAAAGAAGTATTATCCTGATTCAGTCGCTATATAGCAAGAAATTGAGGTATATTTTTTATTTTTTAAATAGTTGTGGTTTTTTGGTCAGAAAGAAGTTTGCGATTAAGCCTTTTGGTGGTATTATTGGGGGTAAAAAGGGTTGTTTTGGGGCTGTTGACACATCTTTATTCTTTTTTTATCCTTATACTATATACAATTAGGAATATTAGCTTAATTATTTCATTAAAAAAAAGGTTTTAATTTTTATAATTAAATGGAGAGGTTATGAAGAATATTACATTTTTGTCTATTTTTTTGATGTCTTTTGCTGGTAGTTTATTTGCTGTTGGTAACGAGGATTATAAATTTGAAGAAATTGTTACTCCAGAGTATTCAATTAGTTGTCATGAAGATAAAGAAAATAAGAGTGAAGTAGTTTCAAAAAAAACAACTAAGAAACAAATTTCACAAAAAGGAAATACAGATATTTTAATTACACCAGAGGAAAACTATGAATTTAAAGAGATTGTTATTCCAGAATATTCAATTGATTGTAGAAATTTAGACAAAAAGAAAGAAGATAATTTTGACGAGTCTATAGATGAGCAAGAAATAGTTGAACTAACTCCAGAGATTACAGAAACAGATAAAGTACAAAAAGTTGAAAGAAAAAA
>DAOVGZ010000086.1 GCA_030672115.1 bacterium
AACAGCAGTAACACCAACTTGTCCAAAAAGTTGTGCTTTTTTCAAATTCGTTTTAGAATCATTTCTATCACTGGAAAAACTAGAAGAACAAAAAACAACTAAAATCGTACACAATGCTATAAATAAATATTTTTTCATTTTTTTCTCAAAATTCTACTAACCTTTTTTAACAACAACAAAAAATCGTTTATTACTCCTTGATTTAAAGCATGTTCAATACTGACCAAATTATACAAAACAGTGCATGAAAGCATGCCAAGTAAATAATAACGTCCAGGCAATGCTATAAACCCAAAAATAGAATTAAAACTTAAAGCAACCAAAAAGGCACAATCTAAAATCCATGATTTTCTATAAAAAAAAGCTGCCAACAAACCAAAATTTGCAAACAACAAAAAGTAATAAAAAATAACACCAAACTTCGCAAATAATGTCTGCAAAACAAATTGAGGATGTTCTTTTACCAAATCAAAAAATGCTGTTTTTGTAGCTCTTTCATATGCTCGAGTTGGATAAACAGCCTGTGGAGCTCTTTTTTTTATTTTTTCAATAATCGTTGTATCATCCCACGCAATAGAAAAATCATTTTGTAAAAAACCAAAACCTGCATAAAGCGAATGCCAGAAAACATGCCTACTTTCAAACATTTTATTTTTACTTCCAAAATACGCATCTCTTTGTTGTAAAACTGTCTGAAAATGAATAATAGGAACCACTAATCCCAAAGAAAATGTACTTATCAAAACTATTCTTTTCTTCCAAGAACCATCAAACAAAAAAAGAAGCACTATTAATAAAAATAAAATAATAGCAACACTAGAAAATGAACGAACATAGTGAGCATATCCTGCACTAATACCTGATAAAAATAAAAATATTACAAACAAAAAACTCGCTTTATTTTTTTTTACAAAATATAAAGCGAGTGGAATAATCGCAATTACAATCGATGATTGAACAAGGTACACATCAGTCATACCGCGACAAGAAATACATGAAAATAAAATTAAACTACAAGTCGCAAATATTTTAAATAACCAAGATTTGCTCAATAGAAAAAAACCAATCAAACCTAAAAAACAGGAAAGAACAACCATGCCATAAAAAAAAAAAGAAATCGCTTGTTCAAGCGAAATATTAAAAAAACGAACTAATTTTGGAACAAATAAATAGGTACCAATATCATCACTCAACCCTGCAGGAAAAAATTTATTTCCATTATATTCAATCAGCTGCAATCCAGTTTTTGCATACCCTTCAATTGTATTGAGCAACCCATCAAACCTACACGACATAATACTCATTATGTAGTACTTTTTTTAGATTTATGAGCTTTTACAGAAGTTTTTTTTATTTTTATATGAGCAGTCTTTACAATCGAACTTTTATCAGCCTTTTTAGCGACAACATAAAGCGGCCGCCCTTTTTCTTGTCGATGAATACGCCCTACATATTCGCCAAGCAACCAAACCATTAAAAATTGCATGCCAAGCATTAAAACAAGCGCTTCTGCCAGCCATGTAACCAACATAAAATGAACACCACCTGTAAAGGTATGATACAACATGTAAAAACCAGCAACCATCCCTGCAAAAATAATCATCATCCCAATGTAAGCTGCAAGACGAAGGGGAAACATAGAAAAACCTGTAATGCCATCCCATGCAAGTTTAAACATTTTTTTCCACGTGTACCCAGTTTGCCCAGAAAATCGTTTAAAATAATGACAGTCAATAAATTCTTGTCGAAATCCTGACCATGCAACCAAACCACGCAAATATGGAGACTTATCTTTGCAATCGAGTACAACTGCAAGAACTTTTTTATCAATCAATCTAAAATCACTAACATTTCTTGGAATTTTCACATCAGAAATCAGATCCAGCAATTTGTAAAATAAAAAAGCAGAACTTTTTTTGGCAATATTATCTTTACGATTTATTTTTCTTGCATACACAACATCAGCACCATTTTCCCATTTTCTTACCATTTCTAAAATCAGTTCTGGCGGATGCTGCATATCGGCATCAATAGAAACAATCGCATCCCCTTTGGCATGACTATAGCCTGCCATTAAAGCTGCTTGATGACCAAAATTACGACTAAATGAAAAAGCACTCACTCGATCATCGCATGCCGCAATCTTTTGCAAAACATCCCATGAACGGTCAGTGCTACCATCATCAATAAAAATAAATTCATACTCATACTCTTGTGCGAGTGTAATAAGTTCCCGAGAAGCAACTTCGTACAAAACAGGAATATTATCTTGTTCATTATAAACAGGAACAACAATAGAAATCAGTTTTTTTGTTTCCATAATGTCATACTCACTTTTTTGTTAATTCTAAAGTCATAAACCATCCAACCCTATTAAAGCCACACAAACATGCTGCAATATATGCCAACCATTGAAACGGTTTTGATTTATAATACAAAAGATCGTGACTTGTTGCCGGAGCTTGAATTTTTTTTATTTCAACCGGCAAATCATAGAGGATTTTTTTTATTTCTTTAAACGTATAAGCTTTTGTTCCGATACTTTCTTGATCATGAAATAAAACATCTGAAAAAGT
The DNA here is from genome assembly GCA_030672115.1 of bacterium. Classification (GTDB taxonomy): domain Bacteria; phylum Babelota; class Babeliae; order Babelales; family Vermiphilaceae; genus DAOVGZ01. The sequence goes on from DAOVGZ010000086.1 coordinate 2,577, forward strand.
TCTAAAAGGTTTCCCCTTACAAAGACCTGCCAAAATATAACGATAAAATGCAAATAATGATCTACGATTATAAACCATAACCTTTATGGAACCACCAGGCTTTGTTACACGAATAATTTCTTGTAAACATCTTGGCATGTCAGGGGAATGATGAATAACTCCCCAAGAATAAACACAATCAAAAAAATTATCTTGATACGGAAGATTTTCTGAATCTGCAACTTGTATCTGACGAGCTTGTAAACCATATAAATTAAGTCGCTCAGTTACATTCTCAATTGCCTCCTGCGTTAGATCAACGCCATATGCATTGGCTCCTGCACGAACCCACTGCAAAAAATCTGTGCCTGCTCCAACACCAACTTCTAAAACTTTTTTGCCACGAAAACGTGTAAACTGT
>DAOVGZ010000046.1 GCA_030672115.1 bacterium
ATTTTAAAAAATCATAAAAAAAAGAGGCTGGGAAAAATTTTTCCCAGCCTCAAAAACTAATTTTTATCTTTATTTTTACAAAAAATTACTCCATATATTATTTATAAATTTTTCAAGCAAGCTCCTTTGGCTTTATAACATCTTGAAACTTTTTCATAAATATTTTATCTATCGATTCTTGTGTTTCTTTGAGAGTTTGTCTAAAAATTTCTAATACTCGTTTTGATTCATTTTTTAAACCCTCTAGCCTTGATGCATATTGTCGTAAATTATTTTCATAAATATCTGGATTCCACCAACCGACCTTCATTGTATTTGCAACAGCAGCATCTCGAATTGTTCCAAACATAATTTTGGCTTTTGGTGATGCTGAAAGATTTGATTCTATAATATCAATACTTGTACTTATTTCTTGAGAATCATTGTCACCATAAAACATTTTTCGTCGCTGTTTTAAAGAACCTATATGATTATATATTTCATTTTGTATCAACTGCGAAACATTATCAATCATAACAATAATGTCTTTGCACGGCATTTTTTCAATAAAACTATTTTTCATTGCAATAAAATTTGAATCCATTTTTTTACTTCTATTTTTAAAACCATCTTGAAATTCAAATCCTGCAATTGGCAATCGTTGATGATACTCTTTTCCATTCTGATTAGGATATAATGTTGATACCAAAGGTTTTTGTATATCAATACTTGTATTTATCGATTGAGGATAAAAATCTTGTGGCTGAGAAACATAAGCATGATATCTTTTTTTAGGCAAATGAAGCGCTTGCTGAACAATCAAATACTTTTTATCACTAAATTCCTGACGATAATCTGATAAAACAGTCTGCATACGTTTTAAATAATTACGACGCTCTCCACCGTAAAGTGGCCCCGAAGATTGTCTTCTTCTTTTTGCATTAAATAAAGTATTACTTGTTGCAAAATTCATAACTGTTTTATAAAAGAAAGCAACCGTTTCGGTTGCAATTTTTAAAATCTTTTCTCGCTTATTAAGTAATTTTTCAACTTCAATTCCCGTTTTTTCATGTATAAGATTATTAACAAGCTGCAACTCTAAATCAAATAACCGTAAAACAACCTGCAAAGAATTTTCATCAATATTTTTTTCAAGAAGTGAATCTGCTTCTTTTTTCAATCTATTGTGTTCATGCTTTGCAATACGAAAATCATACTTTAATTTTTGTGTTTCTTGCTCATAAGCAGAATGTTTTTTTAATGACCTGTGCTCATAACCTACACAACCACAGGATCCAAACAAAGAACGAGCGCTTACAACTACAAGTAGCACCATGACGAAAAATAATAAAACCTTTTTCATGGCAACTTCCCCTCTCCCAAAAGATTCAAATAAATAAAAAACCCAATTTAAACTCTACAAATCAAAAAATAATTCTATCTAATAACAATCTAACAAAATATATTTACAAATAGAATAGTTTTTAGAATCTAGTCCTAAACATAGTAATAAAAGGGAATTTCTTTATATTTTTTTGGAAAGTTACTAAAAAATAGCTTTGAGAAGCATCCATACAGAATTTGCTGCATATACACCAGACCAAAACGGAAACCATTCTTCTTTGTTTTTTGTGAGCATGGCACCAAAACCTCCCAGAACAAGCCCTAAAGTAATATTAACAGGCATAAACAATCCGCCTAAAGCAAGCATTGGACTCACTTTTAACTTTTTTAATAGATAACCAAATAAAAAACCTAATAATAAAACATAAACATTAAATGATTTCGCATCATTTAATGTTCTTATAAGTAGCCACCTATTTTGTGCTCTATAGGCAAAAAGATCTTGTGAACCCAATCCAAAATGATTAATTAAAAGCCAAAAAACAAAACCGACACAAAGAGAGCTGACAATTAAGCCGAGATACTGATACGTTTTTATTTTTATTGATGAAATACCTGCAAGCCTTGCTAATTTTCTTCCAAATAAAACATCTGTAGCAACACCTCCACAAACACCTACAAATGTAACAACAACTACAATTTGAATAACATCTAACCGAAAAAGAAATATTGCTGGAACCATAACAAAGGTTGCAAAACGACCCATAAAGGCCAAACCTATTTTTCCTGCAATATTTGCTATCTGATACGCACATACAAATGCAAATACAATAAGATACAGTTGCGAAATTAAAGAAAAGCCAAAATATGTTAAAAAGCTAATCATTGGAATAAGTAACAAGAAAAATTCTACAATATTTACATAACCAATCTTTTTTTTATTTTTTTTACTATCCTTACTAGCTGTTCCTAGACCATTATGCAAAATATTTTTTATAGCCTTCCATAAAACTTTTGGTGTTGCTATTAAACCAAAAACAGCGCCAAACAAAACCATTCCACTAGAAAAAGTAAGAATAAACTGTAAAGACGGAATAGCACTAAAAGCAAGCTTGTTCAACGGGCCAACCAAAAGAATTTTCGCACCTAAACCAACGGCCAAGGGAAAAGCAATAACATGGCCAGTAACAAAACCAAGGGCCCATAACATGGGCCACATATCTAACTTTACTGCCGGAATTTTAAAAACAGAAATCAATCTAGGACAAAGAAGCGTCACAGATTTTGGAATAGTAAGCCATGATAAAAGATTTGAAAATTTAAATCCAAATAAACCATCTTGTAAAAAACAAAAAGCGGTTGTTGAAAAAAAACCAACAACCAACTCAAATGCTTTTTCAACTTGCCCTTGAGCAATAATAGTTTTATGAACAAGCTGTCCGATAGGAAACGCAAGTTTTTCTTGAACAACAAACTTATCTTCTAAAAGATTTGCAATCCATAGTCCAAACCAACCTGAAACAAAACCCAAAGCTGTTACAACCGCAGAAAAATAAAAAGGTTGAACCATCCATGCATCAAAAAGATTTTTATCTAAAAAGTATAAAGTCGGAAAATAAAATGCTACAGCATTGGCCAAAATACCCCCAACAGATCCAGCACTCGTGGCTAAAGCTATTTTGCTTATTTTTTTTGTTTTATCCATTTTAAAAAAACTAAAAACAAGCATTCCAATCAAAGCAAGTGTCGGAGCTATCCATGGGCCGATAGGTATTGCCATTGCTAAATAACTCATAACAACTGTTGAAAAAACAGAGAAAAAAATACTTAAAACAATAGTTAGCAACCACATACCAATACATCCTTGTTTATTTGATTGAAATTATCTAGCGCTGAAAAGTATCATCTTATTTAAAAAAAGTAAAACTAACGCATAGCTATTGACATACAACGTCATGATTTTTACCCTTTTATATATAATTTCTTATAAGTATGTCACGCACACAAAGGAAAACAATGAAAAAAAAATCTTTATCTTTTTTACTTTTCACACTTCTTTCTTTAGGAACAATATACGCACAAAGTAGCAACCAAACGTTAGATACATCACCCTACTTTAATACAAAATTTTTAAGAAACTATGACCTTGTAAAAGAAATTCTTATTAAACAAGAAGGTTTCAAACCTATACAATTTCCAGCCTCAGATGATGTGCTTCTTGATGGCCTATTGTTAACCAGAAAAAATGCACGAGCAACAATAATTTTTTGTGCTGGTTTTTTTCCTGGAAGAAAAGAAGGACAAGCTCCAATTTTTAAAATGCTACCTCCTGAATACAATATTCTTTTTTTTGATGCGAGAGGACATGCCGATAGTCAGGGACATTTTTGGTCTACATTAAATAATTACGGAAAAAATGAATACAAAGATGTACTGGGAGCAATTTCTTTGATAGAAAAAATAATTGGCGGAGACATTATTCTTTATGGTGTTTGCTCAGGAGCTTTTCATGCATCACATGCTTTAATTAAAAAAACACAAAAAAAAGAATCTCCAGTTGCAGGTTTTATATTTGATAGTGGTTTTGCTTCATCAATAACAGTTTCTGATGCCTTAACATTTCATATAAAAGAAAAAATTATGCCCAATATGCTCAATTGGTATGCAAGTAAAAAAACAGTAAAATCAACTTACTTATATAAACTTTCTTCATGGGCTATGACCACACTTGTAAAAACGATTAAAAATCTTTTTCTTATGCCTGGAATAAAAAGAATAGAATCAGAAACAAACTTACTTGATAAAATGCATACAATAAAATGTCCTGTTTTTTTCATTCACTGCAAAAACGATAACTACTCCCCATTTGATAATATTTTTCAAATAGCCTCTACAGTTCAAAACAAAATATTCTGGTGGATTGAAAATTCATCACACGCACTTCATCCGATAAAGCACAAATATGAATACCAAGAAAGATTAATAGATTTTTTAGATTCAGTCCTAAACTAAAACGCATGTCCTAAACTTAAAAACCAAGCATACGAATAATCAGTTGGCCTATGTTTATTCCATTTCCATCCAATATCAAAACGCAAAGGACCTATTGGCGTTTTATAACGCAGACCAAACCCAGTTGCAACAAGCATATTAGAAAAACCAAAATCTTTTTTTGATTTTCCAACCAATGCACCAAAATCCTGAAATAAAACCGCCCCCAAAGAATGTACTAAAGGAAAACGAACCTCTAGATTGCAATTAAACATTGTCTTGCCACCCTGTGGAACAAAACAACAAACACCATCTTTTCCAGTAAAATAACCAAGTGGTGGACACAAATCTGTTTCATAACTTCTAACTGAATGAGCACCACCTAAATAAAATCTTTCAAAGGGCATAATATTTTCAAATGCTTGATAAAAAATATGGCCAAAACGAAACCTTAAAGCTCCAGTTAAAAAATCACCAACAGTATAAAAAAATGATTGTTCAAATATAAACTTAAGAAAGTCTACATCATACCTTCCCCTGTCAAGAGGAAGCATTACCTTAAAAGTCAAAAGTGTAAAAGTTCCAAAGGTTGGATTAAGTTTATTGTTCAATCTATCTACAAATAAAACCGGTTCAAAAAAAAAGTACGGAATTTTTTTCCCTAAAAGATTCGACTGAAAACAAATTGCTTGTGCGACTTGTTTTGAATACCCCTCCATTCCACACTTGACCACTGTCTCCATCCATTCAACACCACAATTAACAGCAGCATCAAACAATGCACATTTTTCTTTTGCTCCTATTAAAAAGCCTTGCTGAATAACCTCATACAAGTTTTTTTTACCTCCAACAAAACCTGGCTGTTCATATGTATTTGCATAAATTTTAAACCGCGATCGCGCAGGAAGACCACAAAAATACGGGCGTACATACTCAACAGTTACATTTTTATATCCACGCGTAAAATCAGTATCTATTGCAAAAACATCTCCAACATTTGTTGGATTTTTTATTAAAAATGCTCCACCAATTTTATAGGTAGCACCACGACCAAATGCAAAATTCTTACTAACTTGCTGTAGCCCTGCACCAGCACGAAACCGAAACTCAAAAGGATCATCTTTTTCAATCTTTAATAACATCGTTTTATTATATTTTGATGAATCATTTCGCTCGGGATACAAATGAACTGATTCAAAAATATTAAGCGATTGCAGCCTCTGAGTAGATTGTTTTATTTTTTCAGAACTCCAAACTTCGCCTTCTTTATAACAAAGTTCTTTTTGCACTTTATCAAAAGGAAAATCACAACTGCCAAGCACAATCGTCTTACCAAAAGTATCTTTTGATTCTTGAACATCAACGTTCCAATTAACTGAAACATTTGTTTTATCATGCTCAACCGTTGAATGTGCCCGAACATTCGAATAACCAACTATTTTTAAATGTTGTTTTAACCATTTTTTTTGCTCTTTCAAACTTCTAGGATCAAAAGGTATCAACTCTTTTTTTTTATTACATTTGGCAAATGGACCGCGCAATGCAAGTTCAGGAAAAAGATCTATAGAAACGGAATGAATAAAACTTTTTTGCCCCTCATCAATAACAACCTCAAACCTATATGTTTGATTTTTTGTATCAATTGCCACAAAATCCTGATTTATAATATTAACATTTAAAAAGCCCTGCGTTTGATAGAATAAAAGTAATGCATGCAAAGATTTTTTTAACGTATCATCATCAAAATATTTTTGACGCAAAAAAGATTTAAAAAAACGTTTTGAAAGATAAGCTGTATCAAAACTGCTACTTCCCTTGAAAACAACCTCTTTTGTAACCGCACGTCGCCCTTCTTTAATGACAAAAAACTCTCGCTCATCTTCTTCCCGCGCTAAAATAGAAAAATCCCAAAAACCTTTTTCGTGATACTCTCGTTCTATTTCTTGAGCCAAAATAGAAGCTGGAACCAACCATGCAGAATTTCCAAACATTAAAACTGTTTGTAAAAGATGCGTATCTGAAAAAAAACTATTTCCCCAAAAAACAAATTCTCTTTTTTTTAAAAAACTAAAAGAAAACGTTAAATCAACTTTTTTTTGCTCGTAATTAACCTGTTCACGCAATACAACACCACTGCACAAAAAACCTTTTTGTTGCAATTGCTTTTTTATCTCAGCAACATCTTTACTTATTATTTTTTTACAATAATTTTTACCATTTAGTTCTTCAGAAAAAGAATCAAACAATAATTTTATATCTTCATCAACTAAAGCAACATGGTCTTTTTGTTTTTTACAAAAAGTAAAAATTTTCCCTATCTTAAACCGTTGTCCTCGAAACAAAGAAAGATGAACCGTTATAGATTTTGTTTTTTCATTTCGAACAATATCACTAACAACATCTCCATCAAAATATCCTTCTTTTTTTAAAGCTATTTTTATTTTTCCAAGAGAATGCTGATGTTTTTTTTCATCAAATAAATCACCTGGCTCAATCTCATAATATTGACGATAAGCATCTTTGGCGATCGCAACCCCATGAAATTTCAATCGACCAAAAGTCCAAAAACTCGTTAGCTCAAAATGTAAAGATAGGCGACCATCTTGTTCTTCTATTTTTAAAATAGTTATTTTTTTAAACTTATTTTTTTTAAAAAGATTTAAAACAGCCAAGGTTATTGAATCATAAGAAACTGGTTTGTTTTTTTGTAAATCAACAAGATAATAAAATTCTTTTGCGGAAATAAAAACATCTGAATGATAGGTAATTTCTTTCAAAACAGCTGAACTTTGCAAAAACAACTGAATATCTTTGCGTATATCATTTACATCAGCATGAAGCTCTAATGATTGCGTTTTACCATGACACGGCAAACAAAAAACAAAAAATAATAATAGAATGAAATTAAAAATGCGATGTGACATAATAATAGAATACCATAATTTAAACATATTCACTTTATTATAGCACAAAATCTTATAAGTAATGACATATGTACAAACTATTTTTATGGTAATCAACCACCATTTAATAGCAGCAATCTAAAAATTAAACTATTACTTGTTAAACCACCATGACCTTTTTGGTACTGATTCCACCCGATTAAACGATTGTGTTTTTGATAGAAAATCATCTATCACTTTATGTAATAAGCGTTTTTGAAAAGATGGAACAACAGAAGACTTTAAGTCTTCTCGCATTTCATAATTATCAGAATATCCATGGACCCACCACCAAGGAGAAAATCGTCGCTCTGAGACGTCTTCTTCAAAGAATTTTAGATCCCTTGCAATTTGTCCATCAATAGCAGTCTTATGAGACATCTTTTCTTCACCTGTTTCAACATCTTTAAGCAAAGAATATGAATCAATTAAGCTACAATTAGAATTTTCAAAAAAGGCTCTTATTGATATTACTTTTTCATTGCTCAGGTATTCAGTAACATAAACCGTAAAAAATTGTCCATATGTTTTTTCCCAATGTCTTGTTTGTATATTGTTTGCAGATTGGGCAATAGTTCCTGATAACAACAGCATTAAGATAATTAATAGTCTTTTCATAATATTTATTCCTTTAGTTAAACAATATTTTGACCATAATTTCAAGTTATAGAGTTATTAAATAACGTCAAAAGGGTATCAAAAAAAGCCATTTGACAAGCCTTTTTTAATAATTAATACTGAACAATAAACATATTGGAGCTTATTAATACAAAAAAAAATATTTTAGAG
>DAOVGZ010000029.1 GCA_030672115.1 bacterium
CAGTTATTGTAATAAGCTTTTTTTTTAATCTTTTTACAATAAAAGGAATAAAATGAAAAAAATAACTCTTTTTTTTAACACACTTCTTGCAACAATACTTATAACCTCTGCTGCGCAAGCGGTGGATTTTTTAGCTTATGTAACAGTCAATAACAAAACACCATGGGACCTTAATATTTGGTGGAAAAATCATCACAAAAGATATAATGCGGAAAATGCTTTTACACTCCTTAAAGGAGAAAATGAAACCTTCTTCCTTCATAAAGCTGCAATGAGTGGCCCACTACACGTAACCAAAGCAGGTTTAAAACCATCACGAACTTATACTGTTTTTTCTACTCCAAAAGATGCTTACTTTTTACCAATTAATAAAAAAGGTGCTGTTTACAGAGCTCTAGACCTTGAACCTGCACTTGTTGGTAGAGGCTTAAGAATAAGACAAAGCTTCCCTGATTTTTATATTGAATTTGCAGGTCTTGAACTTTGGAAAGATCCTTATCTTAAAATGAAAGAACGTCAAAAAAAAGTAACGGTCGAAGAGTAAACGGTACATCAAAAAATTTTTGCAAGGGGAAGTTGCTTTTCAACTTCCCCTTTTCTTTTTGAGCGATACAGCCTTTTAAAAATTCAATTTTATTGCAATCTGAAAACATTTATTGCTATCCTTACAGTAGGAATTCAATAAAAACGTTGTTGATTGTAAGGGGATTGTATGGAAAAAAATATATTTGCTTATCTATATATGTTCACTATTTTTCTATGTATCTACACTACCACAAATGCATGTCCAACATGCGTTGGAAGAATAAGACTTGGACATAAAAAACCTTTTTTTAAGCTTTATCGCCCTCATAGCAAATCTAAATATGCTAAAAAAAGAGACTTACTCAAAGAAGCCCTTTCTTATAAAAAAACGGGAACAAAAAATGTTGAACTATTTAGTTCCCACTCATTTCAAAAATAAGGAATAAAAGTGAACATAATTAAAAAGATTTCGATTCTTTTTGTTCTAATATGCTCAATACATAATTTTTATGGACAAATTGGTTGTATGGATAACTCTCATCATCTTAAAACAGAATTTGACTCCAAAACATATCACTATGTGCAATGCAATTGTGAATGCTCAAAATACAAACAATCATCTGACCGAGGAATTTGCTCAAACTGCAAACATTATCATGAGCCAATCAATATTGAAATTGTAAATGTTAGTAAAAAAGAAAAATGAACAATACCGATAAAAATCTTATCGTACATCTTTTGTAACAAACAAAATCTAAAAAAAATAATAAAGGAAATAAAATGAAAAATATACGTTATATACTTGCAGCTCTGATATTAAGCACTTCATACATCTCATATACCGGATGGATACATATTTGGAATAATACAAGCCAGGCTCTTGGATTTAAATATATATTGTCTGACCAAACGGCACGAAAGGCTATACGACAAAATCCTGTAGTATCTCCTTACATTCCCAAAGGATACATTCCAAAAGGAAAAGGCTATACGTTCCACAACATAGAAGATAATCCTAAAGAGTTACGTTTTTTAATTTTAAAAGGTATCGATTGGTACATCAAAGGAACAGTTGACACCAACACTGGCCATTTTACAAATCGCTACATAGAAATACAAGATGCTCCAGATGACACATTAAAAGCTCGATGGTATTTTTTAGGAAATAAAGGTGGTTGGCACCCCTTAAAATAATAATTTTTTAACGGAGGAAAAATTATGAAAAAAAGCAACTATATTATCGCATTGATACTACTCATTATATCATTTTCATCACAATCTGTTTGGATACACATTTGGAACAATACCGATAGCAAAATAGAAGTGGAATATAGTATCAAGTCTTTTTTATACCTTTATAAAAACCCAGAATGGCCTAACGTTAAAGGTATTATCAATCCAAAAAAAGGAATTACATTTCATTTTCAGTATGAACCAATAGATTTACAAATTAGTTCACATGATAAAAAAATATTAGGCAGAGGACGTATTAATATTTTTAATGGAAATTTACATAACAAATATATAGAAATTCAAAAAGCCAAAAATGGCAAATTAAAATATCGATGGTATTTTGGCTTTAGCAAAGGAAAATGGACAGGAATGTAATATTAACAGAAAACTTTAAAAAATAATTGTTCAAATAATATAAAAAAAAGATGCTTCAAACTAAAAAAGCTTGAAGCATCTTTTTTTTATATTTTTATTTTTAAATTGTAAAAAAAGCAATCAGTCATATAATTACTCTAAAAACAATCACATTCTTATTAAACATTAGGATAATTATGAAAAAATCATTTTATATAATTAAAAAAACAATTTTTATTTTCACAAGCATTATTTTTTTTAACTCAACTACACAATCAAATCTATTAATCGATAATATTGCAAAACTTAATATGACAACTTTCCCTTGGGAAGAAAAAGAATGGGAAGAAAAAAATTATGGAGAATTTCTTAAAAAAAGTATCTATAATAGAATTCATCCAAAACCTCGTAAAAAACGCCTTAACGCATTTGAATTTTACAAAAAGGCTGAAGTACAAAAGAAACAAAAAAAACTACCTATATTTACAGGACCAATGACATGGAGCGATTTAAATCTTTTTTGCGGAAACGAAAAAAAAGATTTTTATGTAGGAAAAATTATAGACAAAACAAATCTTGAACTCGGAAGCATAAGTCTTTTAAAAACACTTGCAAATCCATTAGATAACATTGATATTTTACAAGAACGACAACAAATAATAAAATATTTTATCAATAATGAGCAAATCGCAAACATACTACAAAATACATTTGCTTCAACAATATTAGCAGAAAATGTAATGCTTTCATTTTGGCGAGTAGATAATTTCAAACATGCTTCTAAAAAATTTTATTTTAATTTTCCAGGATCAAGCTGGCTTAACAAATATCGAAACCTACTTCTTATTAAAAGTATTACTGCCCACCAAAAAAGAATTGGTTGGATAATTTCAGCAGGTCTCGCAACAGGAACATTGCTTACTTATAGCATGCTAAAGGCATGCAACATCAATATTTCTGAAAAACTAGAACTATGGGCAAAACATTATAAAAGTGGAGTTGGTCAAGTTCTTTTTTCTCTTTTATCATTTAAAAAGCTTCAACCAGTTAAACAATATATTAATAAAATCACAAACAATAGACTTTTTGCTTGTATTAGTGCTGCTGGAATAGGAACAACATGTGCTCTTGGCATACCAGAATCATTACGCTGGAGTAATCAATGTTTTACAATAGAAGATTGTGTACACAAAATAATGGTTCAAGCCGCTCAGTTTGTCAAAACTATGCGCACAGCATATGAAACTATTAAGGCAGATAAAACTCTTTCAAACTATAAAGAATTTAAAGATCTAATTATTTTCTTTGAAGAAAAAGTTCCACAATCACAAAAACTTCAAGAACTTTTAAAACTTTTAAGTTACGACACATTTGGTGAAAAACCATCATACTTTAGCCATAAAGGAAACATTCTTAGAACATTTCGCTTAATGCATGAAGTTAAATTTGAGTTTAAAAATGCTCTTATTTCTATAGGCGCTATTGATAAATGGCTATCAATAGCAAAACTTTATAAAGAATTTGAACATACAAACACTCCATTTTGCTTCACAGAGTACAAAAAATTAGAAAAACCATGTATTGACCTCAAAATGTTTTGGCACCCTTTGATTGATACCAAAAAAGCTATTCATAACTCTATCACTCTTGGCATAAACAACGAAAGACAAAATATTATTGTAACTGGCCCAAACGCTGGTGGAAAATCAACAACACTCAAAGCTATTGCTCTCAATATAATTTTATCACAAACATTTGGCATTACTTCTGCAAAAAATGCAACGCTTACTCCATTCAGCCTTATTTCAACCTATTTGAATATTACTGACGATCTTGGTACAGGCAATTCACTTTTTAAAGCAGAAGTAAAAAGAACCGACGAACTATTACAGGCAATTGAACAACTACAACCAGAGCAACATAAATTTGTAATGTTTGATGAGATTTTCAATGGTACCTCACCCCTTGAAGGCACAGCCTCTGCATACAGCGTTGCAAAATATATATCCTCACAACAAAACACAATCTGCCTTGTTGCCACACATTTTAAACTTTTAACTGAGCTAGAAAACACAACAGATTCATTTACTAACTATAAAGTATCAGTCGAACATCAAGAAAATGGAAAAATTTTCTATCCATACAAAATTGAAAATGGAATATCAGACCAACATGTTGCCATAGATATTTTACGCAACGAAGGTTTTAACAGCTGTATTTTGAATGAAGCACAAGCAATTGTAAAAAAATTATCAACCACTAATAACGAAAAACAAACATCCCTCCAATTAAAGTAGTTGATGATAGCTAATTAAAAAAACAATCTTTCAATAAAAAATAGATGCCTCAAACTGAAAAAGTTTGAGGCATCTATTTTTTATTTTATTTTTTATAACGCTTTAAAAATGGAACAATACTGTCCGCATTTAAAGATATAGATGAAATGCCATGCTCAATTAAAAACTGTGCAATCTCGGGCAAGTCTGATGGCGCCTGGCCACAAATACCAATATACTTCTTGCTTGCAAGTGCACCTTCAACTGCCATAGCTAACATTTTCTTTACTGCAGGATCACGCTCATCAAACAAATGAGCCAACTGCCCCGAATCACGATCTACACCAAGCGTTAATTGTGTTAAGTCGTTAGAGCCTATTGAAAAGCCATCAAACAATTTCGAAAACTCATCAATTAAAATAACATTCGATGGAATTTCGCACATCATAACAATTTCAAGTTTATCTTTGCCGCGTTCAAGCCCAAACTCCTTCATAACCTCAAGTACTTGTTGCGCTTCTTTTATTGTCCTTACAAAAGGAACCATAATTTTTACATTTTCAAAACCCATAACTTCGCGCACTTTTTTGAGCGCAGCACATTCAAGCGCAAAAGCATCTTTATATTGCTCAGAATAGTAACGTGATGCTCCGCGGAACCCGAGCATCGGATTTTCTTCTTCTGCCTCAAAATAGCTTCCACCAATCAAGTTGCGATATTCATTTGTTTTAAAATCAGAAAGACGAACAATGACCGGTTTTGGCCAAAAAGCTGCTGCTAGAGTACCCACACCACAAGCAAGCGTATCGACAAAAAATTTCTTTTTATCATCATAAGCACAAGTAATATCTTCAATTCTTTTTTTTGTTTTTTCATCTTGTATTTTTTCTGGATGCACTAGAGCAAGTGGATGAATTTCAATTGAGTTATTAATAATAAACTCTAATCGCGCAAGCCCAACACCATCTTGTGGTAGTGCAGCAACAACAAAAGCAGCATCTGGATCAGCAATATTAACCATTACATCTGGCTTTACTATGTTTGTTGAAATATTTTTTATATCAAGTTCTTTTTTTTCAAATGAAAATTCACCGTCATATACAAATCCAACTTTTCCCTGCGAGCAATCAATAGTAATTTTTTGTCCTTGTTTAATTACTTCTGTTGCCCCTTGTGCACCAACAATTGCAGGAAGATTCATTTCTCTGCTGACAATAGCTGCATGACAAGTTCTGCCTCCTCGATTTGTCACAATACCAGCCGCTTTTTTCATCGCGGGAACCCAATCAGGATCAGTCATATCAGTGACCAAAATATCACCCTCTTGAACCTGATCAATATTATCAGCAGACTCAATAATACGTGCGGTACCAGATGCAATCTTTTGACCAATACTTTGTCCCGATAAAAATGCTTGTGGTGCTTTTTCTTTCAGCTTATAGTGCGTCAAAAAACCATTTTCTTTTTTACTTGAATGAACTGTTTCTGGACGAGCCTGAAGAATATACAACTTTCCATCTTGCCCATCTTTTGCCCATTCAATATCCATGGGACTCCATGAACCTTTTAATTGAGAATAATGATCCTCAATAATTACAATTAAACGAGAAAGCTCTAAAACTTCACTATCAGTCAAAGAAAACTGACAACGCTGTTCATCTGAAACTGGAATCGTTTTAGTTGGTTCTTTTTTGTTATCTGAATATACAATTTTGCGATCTTTTTTTCCCAAACTACGTTTGACAATAGAAGCAAAACCTTTTTTTAATGTTGGTTTGTGTACCACAAATTCATCAGGTATCACTTCACCTTTTACAATCGATTCACCTAAACCAAAAGAAGAATCAATCACAATAACATCTTTAAATCCACTTTCTGTATCTAATGAAAATGCAACACCTGCCGTTGCTAAATCAGAGCGAATCATTTTTTGCACACCAACAGATAATGCTACTTTAAAATGATCAAACCCCTGCTCTATGCGGTACGCTATTGCTCGATCAGTAAACAATGAAGCCATTGCTTTTTTACATGATTCAATCAATGATTCATACCCACGAATATTCAAATAGGTTTCTTGTTGACCTGCAAAAGAAGCGGTTGGCAAATCTTCTGCCGTTGCAGAAGAACGAACAGCAACATCACATTCTTCTTGATCATAATGCTTACACAGCTGATCGTATGCTTTCTTTATTTCTTCCACTAAATCATCTGGCATATCTCCCTGCACAATTAATGCACGAATTTTTTTGCCAACACTACTCAACAATGCCGCTTGTTTATAATCTTTAAGCTCGCTCATAATTTTCTTCATATCGTCAAGAAGATTATTATGATTAATATAGTACCAATAAGCTTGAGCCGTTACGGCAAATCCAGTAGGAACTTGCACCCCTTGTGAAGAAAGATCAGCAATCATTTGCCCAAGAGATGAGTTTTTTCCACCAACAGTTGGAGTATCTTGCAACTGTAATGTTTCAAACTTTTTTATATACTTCATGAGTGCTCCCTTTTTCAAAAAAACATATACTTTTTAGCTTTGCCTATACTACAGATACCGGTGTTACATTTGATATAATTTACAAAATAACCCCTGTTGTTTATACTAAAAAACAGTTATCGACTGAACTGTTCAGTCTTATTATTCTTTTTTTACCTATCAAGGAGCTCTTATGAGCAACAAACGCCAACGGCGTCTTTGGAGATATAAGCGACAAGAACAAAACATTAAAAAAAACTTCCCTCTTACCACAACTGCCCCCTTCTTTCCTTGTGCCTCCTTGTGCACCCCCACAACTATGTACACCTCTGCGTGTACTACCATTATTCTTTAAATAATTTTTAAAACCTTTTTCAAAAAATTTTTCGCCTTTCAAATATTTTTAATCGTATTTTATTTTTAACAATACGCATTACTAAAACCAAAGGATTTTCAATGAAACAGAAGCTTTCCAAAGCAGTTGTTATTTCGTCCGGCCTTGCAATATTTTCTATGTTTTTTGGTGCCGGCAACCTTATGTATCCAATAAAAACTGGTATTATATCTGGAACTAATAATTTTTTTGGTATTTCTGGATTTTTAATTACTGCTGTTTTACTTCCTCTTTTTGGCCTTGTTGCAATGATTTTATTTAACGGAAACTACAAAGAATTTTTTGGACGATTAGGAGCCGCAGGAAAACCGGTAACAATTATTTGTATGATTGTCATTGGACCTTTAGTTGCCATTCCCCGCATTGTCAGCGTTGCTCATGTTATGATGGCACCATTTTTACCAATTAAATTACTACAAGGAAGCTCTACAGGATCACTTCTTGCATTTAGCATATTATTCCTTGGTATTACTTTTTTAGGTAGCTTTAAAGAAAATAAAATTGTTGATGTCCTTGGTTATGTTATAAGTCCTCTTTTGGTAGCATCTCTTGGCGTTTTAATTTTTATGGGCTTTTTAAGTGCAGGTCCAACACTTCCTGCAAGCGCACCAGCATGGAATGTTTTCAAACTAAATCTTATTCGTGGTTATGGAACCCTCGATCTTTTGGCTGCAATATTTTTTGCATCCATTGTCCTTGGAATTTTAAAAGACAAACTAGGAACAGGAACTGCCAAAAGCCTTAAAAAACTCGCCTATATCGGACTAAAAGCTGGTGTTATTGGCACAGGACTACTTGGCCTAGTTTACATTGGTCAAAGTTACTTAGGAGCACATTTTGGTGCCGGCCTGAGCTCTTTAAATGAAGGACAAGCATTTAGAGAAATTGTTTTCAGAGTACTTGGCCATTATGGTGCAGCAATTGTAGGAAGTGCTTCTATGCTTGCATGTTTTTCAACATCTATTGCTCTTGGTGCTGTTATTGCAGAATATTTACAAAAAGAAGTTTTTTATAACAAAGTTGGATATGTCGCATCACTTACTCTTGTTTTACTCGCTTCTATGCCACTAGCTATTTACGGACTTGATGCAGTATTAAAACTTGCAGGAGGACCACTTACCTATGTTGGTTACCCAGCATTGATTGTGTTAACGTTTTGTAATATTGCATACAAACTTTTCAACTTTAAACCGGTCAAAGTTCCAGTACTTGCAACATTTATTTTGGCCCTTGCTGCATACTTTGTATAAACAATTGTAAATAATAAAAAATGGAGCGACTTTAATTCAAAAAAAGTCGCTCCATTTTTTATTGATACATTTTTTAAATTAAACCAATACAACGATTACATTTGACTCTATAAGTAATAAAAAGTAAAATTAACCTTATGTTAACATCTCACTTTTTTTAAAAACAATGTAACTCTTTAATAATTTCTTATTACATCGAAAGGTTTTATTCATGCAATCGTCAAAATTATCAACAGGTATTTTACTTGGAATGCTTTTAAGTGTTGTTTCAATACAAGCTTCACAACCAGTACTCCAAATTACACCCGAAGATCTAGCTAATGCATTTGTACTAGCACATGAAAAAATAGAAAAAAACAAAACAAATGCTTTTACTGAAGCTAAAAAAGTTATAAAAAAAATACCTCTTCACTTAAAAATACTTGGTATGACAATAGGCTGTGTAACAATCCCTTATTTCATGAACTATTTCACAAGAAAGCCATTAAAAGAAAAACGTTTTGACGCAAAAAAATTAATGAGTAAAGAATTTTTCAAACATCTTAACTACTTTATTTCTGATTACGTTTTTGGGTGGCCATACAAAGATGCAAAAATAAAAATGGTCACTGATACTTACGGTAAAAAAAATCTACAAGTAAGAAATGAACAAGGTCCAGGCGGTTTTATTGGAAAAGCACACTTATACTTAATTCTTGTTGCTAATTCATTGCGCTTTCCAGGCCTTATTAAAAAATCTTTTGTTGATGCATATCAAGGGCTTGAAGGTTGGGGAAACATGCTTGTAGTCAACTAATATTACCCCCTGTTGAAATTAATAAAAAAGGGAGCTAGCCTGTAATAAGTTAGCTCCCTTTTTTGTTACAAACAGTTTTACTAAAGGAAAAAACATGAAAAGCCTCAAAAAAACAACATTACTTGTTATTGCATCAATTGCACTTTTAACACCACAACAAAAAATAGGAGCTCATTGGGCAGAAGATCTTATTAAAGGCGCAGCTGTATGTGCTACAATTGCTACAGGAGCCTGCCTTATCGGCGGAGGTATTTACTTAGCATGCCAACCACTTTCTGATAGTCAGGAAATTTCACGGGCCGAGAATCTTTATTCTGACGCACAATCAAAAAACGATTACCTTTCTTCTACTTATGCACGAGAACTAGAACTTTTTGAATTTATTCCATACACAAACCAAAAAAATAGAATTATTATTGATATTAAATCAGAAATTCAAAGCCACTATAATGCATACGCTTTTATGAATTTTCAGGATAAACTTGATAGCAATATTTATTCTCTTGATTCTATGATTTCATCAATTTCTTCCAAAGAAAATCATTTAGCTGAACGCAAAAATCAACTTTTTTCAAAAGAAAATAAACTTTCTTATTCTGAACGGAACAAATACGCACAAGAATACGACGATCTTTGCAATCAACTTAATTCTTCACATTATATACTTACACAGCTTAGAGATAGATTATATCAACTGTACTGCCTTGTTATAACCTTTCCAGAATGCAAAAAAGATAAAGGACTTTATAAAATACATCAACTCGAAAAAAAAGTAAGAAAACTAGAGAACGATATTAACCATCCAAATTCTTACTACTGCAATTTTTCTAACTATGGATATACAGCAAGTTTTGCCAAAATTAATGCTCGTATCGACTATCTCAAAACAAGAATTAAAAAACTTAAAATA
>DAOVGZ010000002.1 GCA_030672115.1 bacterium
ATTCAAAAGTAATGAGCGAACTTCAAAGGGTTGCGGATAGACTTTTTGTCGATTTTTCACATGAAGCTGATATTGCTCGTATTGTTTGGGCAAAAATAGCTAACGATCCAACATTCGCTTTTAAAATAAAAAATATTTCTGTTCCATGGATTTTGCCTTCTTGGTCAGGACGGTTGGATGATTTTTTTATTGTACCAAAACATTTAGAGCGTTATCATGTTCTTGCTATTGATGGTTCTCAGATTTATCCCGACCGTCATCAAGGAACAGCGTGCTCTTTGATAAATATTGGTTCTGTAATTTTAGATTATGGAATTAAAAAGCGATCAGTATTACTCGATTCTAAGCCTTTGGTTTTTGTTGGAGATGAAGATTCGCAGTTGCATGAAACGCCTCAGGAGTTGGTCAATTGTAGAAGGCAAGAGTGGGAATTTAAGGCTGGGTTGCATTATTCTTTAGAAATGAAAAAAAAATCTGTTGATAAAGAACCATCAATTTTTTTATTTGATGGTTCAATTATTTTTTGGCATTTAGAATCAAAAGATCAAGAAGTTAAGGTTCGTTTTTTGGCAAGTTATTTAGATTCTTTGCAAAAATTATATGAAGAAAAAATTCTTATTGCTGGTTATATTAGTATGACTAAAAGTAAAGAGCTGGTGAATTTAATTCGCGTCGCTCTTACAGAATTTTGTGATGATTTAAAACTTGAGAACTTAGTTAATGCTGAAAGTTCTGTTGATCATATGACTGATGCGCAAATTGTTCGTTTTTTTTTAAAACCATTTACCAGAACAACTATTTTTAAAAATCATTCAAATATAACCAAACATTATCCAGAACATTTACATCCACATTTTTTTTATTTGCATGTTGGTAGTGAAATTGTACGAATAGAAATTCCTGCATGGATAGCCCGTGATTCAAAACTTGTCCAAATGGTTGTGCGTATGGTGACTGATCAGGCATGCAAAGGGGATGGGTACCCTGTTGCTCTGGCAGAAGCTCATGAGCAAGCTGTTGTTAAAGGACCAGATCGAGATTTTTTTTATCATCTTGTCAGAAAAGTTGGTTCATCTGAGCAGTATCGTCAAAAATATTCACAAAAAGTTAGAAATAAACGTGGTATTAGAATTTAATATTATGATTTTTTTTATAATTTCTTTCTTGTTTGCAAGCATTATTATGGATTCCTATATAAATAATATACCTTGCAGTTTCAGTTTTAAGTTTTTGTGTAATATTTTTAATTGAAGTTATTTTTTTTTGAAGTTGGTCGTTAGACCATTTCATTTCTAGAAATTTATTTTCTTCTTTAAAATACCAGTGTTTCATTTTTTGAAAATTTTTCTTTAACTGGTTATGTTGAGTAACTGCCTTGTTGTAATTTTTGACTACAGAATTATAAATGTTGCAAAGGTTAATTGTTTTTTTAGTTTTTAGTTTTATAGGTTTGTTTAAATCAGAATCAGAATCAGAATCAGAAACATACTCACCATAAAAGGTTTCGCTTATATTTTTTTCACCATTAAATGGACCAGGAAAATAATCATGTTGCTTCTGATCATAGTTTTGATCGGTGTAAAATTGGCTGCATTGAATTGTTATTGATATTTGAATGAGTGAGAAAAATAATAAAGTAGCCAATTTCATTGTGAAAAATTCCTTAAATAAAAAAAATGGATTAAGATAAAAAGTTTTCGACTTTTTGTAATGTATCATTCAGGAGAAGTAAATCAAAGTTAATGTTGATAATTTTTATTATTTCTTTTACAATCTGATTGACAATATTATGTAAAAATAAAGGGGATCATGAATTATGAAATTTAGATGTTATTTTTTTCTTTCTTTGATGACGATGTCAATTTCTGTGTCAGCGATGAATAGGTTTAAAGATCTTACCAAAAATGCACTTGTTTCAACGGTGGTTGTGGGAACCGCATTTTTGGGGAAAAAGTTTTTTGTCAAAAAAGAAAATCCGCTAATGAATGCTATAAATCATTCATTAAATAAAGAAGTAAAGGGTGTTTTTAATCATGAAAATCCAAACGTTCAAGAGTTTGGTCGCTTGATAAAGAATTTATGTGGTGATAAAAATAAAAAAAGTATTCTTGATCGCATGCAAAGTATTGAAGAACAAGTTGCAAATTTAGTTAAAAAATCTAGTGAAGTGGTATCTAAGGTTTGTACTGATAAAGATTCAAAAGTTCCAAGTGTTAAACGCAAAATTGGAAACGGTACGCTTAATTGTGTACTTGAACTTGACAAGGAAGTTAATGATTTGAAAGAAAAGATTAAAGCTTTAACTGAAAAAAATGAAAATCTTAATTTGAATAATGTTTTTTTGAAAAAAAAAGTAGTTGGACAGGACGAGTCTATTTGTTTTATAGTCAGTATGATTACAGACCAAGAAAATCGTATGTTACAAATGAATAAAGATATTGAGTTGTTTTCAAAAAAAGAAGAAACTCAATTAGTTGAAAATAAAACAGAAAATAATGATGGTAATCAAAAAAAGAAGGTTCTTTTCCATAAAAGACAATCAACTTTTACTGAAGATACATTAAAAAAGATTAATAAACTTATTGATGAACAGCAACTTGAAAATAACGAATAATAAAATATTTTTTGCTTAAATTGAATAAAGATTTTTCTTTTTAAAGTTATTTTATATAAAAAAGGCTCCGCTTTTCGGAGCCTTTTTTTGTGTTGTTTTTTATCCTAAAAATTTTTTGAAGAATCCTGCAATACTGCCACCGTCACTTTTTACTTCGCTGCCAATTTGTTTTGCATATTGATTGAGAGATTTTTTTGTTTCAGCGGGAAGTTTTTTGGGAATGTGGCATTGTGTTATGACGACAAGATTGCCACGACTAGATCCGCGACGTTTTTCAAAACCTTTGCCGGCAATAATTATTGGTTCGCCAACAGGACATCCTTTAGGGATTTTGATTGTTTCTTTTGTGCCGTCGATATTTTCAATTTCGACATGTGCTCCAAAAACAAGTTGCGGATACGTGAGCATGACGCTGCACTCTAAATCATCACCAACGCGTTTGAATTTTTTGTCTGGCATAATGCTGATTCTTAAAAAAAGATCTCCAGCTGGTCCGCCATAAACACCGGCATCACCTTTTCTTGGTACGCGTAGTTCTGCGCCATCAAAAATGCCTTTTGGAATTGTTACAGAAAATTTATCAAATTTTTGGTTTCTTGATTGGCCAGAGCAGTCCTTGCAAGGGGATGGAATAGTGTAACCATGTCCACCACAAGATCCACAAGTTTGTGAATACATAAAAAAGCCTTGGCGTCTGTTTATTTGGCCTGTTCCTTGGCATTGTCCACATTGGTGTGTGCTTGTTCCTGCTTGTATACCTTTGGCTTTGCAGGTATCACATGAAAAAAAGTGGTAGTAGCGAATGTCTTCTTTGGTGCCAGTAAAAGATTGTTTTAAGCTAATAGAAAGTTCTTTAGAAAGATCATGGCCACGTTTTGCTTCTGGGCCTGTTTTTCTGCGTTTTTTTCCACCACCGCCAAACATATCACCAAAAATATCGCCAAAATTAGAAAATATGTCATCCATATCCATGCCTTGGCCATATCCAGAGCCGCCTCCCATTTGTTCATCAACGCCTGCATGACCGTATTGATCATATCTTTTGCGTTTTTGATCATCCGAAAGAATTTCGTATGCTTGTGCAGCTTCTTTAAAACTTTTTTCAGCTTGTGGGTTGTCAGGATTGCGGTCAGGATGGTGTTTAAGGGCTTTTTTGCGGTATGCAGATTTTATTTCTGATTTGCTTGCTGATTTAGATACCTCTAAAACCTCGTAATAATCTCGTTTTTCCATTTTTTTTGCTACTTTTTTAGTAAAAACCAATGACTAAAAACGGGCGATTTAAATCACCCGTCACATAGTAATAATAGCAGAGAAAAAGGTTTTTTTCTATTGAGATTACTCAGATTCTCCTTTTTTTTGTCTAATTGGCGCATAGTAAAAAGCTTTGGCCTGTTTTAGCAGATCTAGTGATTTAAATACTGTAAGATCTATAAAAGAAATTAAAAATGTTATACCGCCAGCACCAGAAAGCATTAATCCTCCAGCTTTTGCTGCAGAGCTATCATTGTTTTTTTCTTTAATAAGCAATCCTGCAGCTGTTATTGTTGCCCCTAGAACCATTCCGCCAATATCGACTAAACTTTTTCCTAGGATATTGAAATTGGAATATGATTCTTTAAGAATTTTTTCTTTTAATGTTTCCTTTTTTTTATTTGCATAGGTTGGTGCGTAAAATAGGACTGTGCATGCTGTTAAAAGTATAAGTTTGCTAAATGATTTCATTATGTTCCTTCTTTTATAAGTTTATTTTATGTTTTTTCCATGTAGAAGCATCTGCCTTTGAGTGTTGTATATCTCCTTTTCGTGCGACTTTGAATGTTAATTGTTTTTTATAGTTATAGACTTTTTTTTGTATTTGTTCAACAAGCTGTACAAGCGTAATGCTTTTTCCTGTTGCAATATTGATTGGTTGCCCATTCATGACTGTTTTGTTTTGCATTCCAAGTGCAAGGTTTGCCTGTGCTACTTGTTCAACAGGAATAAAGTCTCGTGTTTGTTTGCCGTCACCAAAAATAGTGATGGGACGATTTTTTTTCATGAGTTGTGTGAATTTTGCAACAACACCGGCATAAGCGCCATTTGGATTTTGTCGTGGGCCAAAAACATTAAAGTAGCGCAAACAAATGGTTTGAAGGTTGTAGTTGTTTGTATATTGTTGGCAAAGAAGTTCGCCAATTAATTTTGATGTTCCGTAGGGTGATGTTGGTTTACACGGCATACTTTCAGAACATGTTTTTTCTGTTGGGCCATAAACTGCTGCAGAAGAAGAAAAAACAAATCGTTTAACATTATTTATCCTGGCAGCTTCTAAAAGATTGTATGTCCCGTTTATATTTGTATTGTGGCATGCCTGAGGATTTTGTATCGAATCTGGAACAGAAATAAATGCAGCTAAATGAAAAATAACTTTTTGCCCTTGTGTAGCTTGTATGCAAGCATCCATATTGGTAATGCTTTTGTTTACAAAAGTGATAGAATTTTGCACCGGTTCAAGATTTTTTAAAAAACCGGTTTCGAGGTTATCAATAACTGTAACTTTTGCGCCAAGTTCAACAAGTTTATGAACAATATGCGAACCGATAAATCCTGCACCACCGGTTACCAAGACAGGAAGGTTATGATAAAACTGCTTCATTGAAAGAGTCTCCTCTTTTTTATCATTTTTTATGCTTGTTTTTCTTTTTCGATTTTGTGTTGAGAGGTAGATTTTTGGATAAAAAAAGATGGCTCTTTTGTTGTAAGTATTTGTGTTGCCATTTCTTTTCCATCTAAAACAGCTTCTTGCATGCTAGAGTACTTCCATTGACCATAGCGACCAATCGAGTTGATGCTGTGCTTGTTTAATGTTTTATGGAGTTTTTCAATATTTTTTTCTCGCCAATGATCGTAAATTACATACGCGTGAGAAATAGAAAGAATCTTTTGTGTAATAATGTCTTTGTTTTTTAGATTAAAAAGTTTTTTTGTTTGAAGTAATGCCTTTTTAAGGGTTTGTTGTTCATATTTATTTTTTTTTAAATAAGAGATTTCGCCATAAATTGAGCTGCAGTCTGGTGGAGTCATATTTTTTGAGAAAGTATGTGGAAATCCTATCCGATAAAATGGAAACTGTTTTTCAGGAAAATAAATCCAACTTTTTTCACTTATATTTTTTTTGTTGATTCCAAGGTTAAAATTCAAAATAGAGTTACAAAGGAGGTTTCTTTTTGCTTTTTTTAAAGAGGTTGTTGATGTTTCTTTTGCTATAGAAAGAAGAGTGTCTAAAGGTATTGTGCTAATAAGGTGTTCAAATGGTTCGCTATTTCCGTTGGTAAAATGAACTATTTTTCTTTTTATATCAACGGTTTTTACACATGTATTTGTTTCGATAGGGTTGATCAATTGTGCTGCGAGTTTTTGTACCCAAGAAACGATACCGCCTTTTTTTGGATATAAAAAAGTTGCGTTATAGCCAATATTTTTTGTTTTGGGTGTAAGAGCACCAGAGATAATTTGCTTTAAGGTCGTATTTGGGACAAATCTTCCAGTCCAAGAGCAGGTAAGTTTATGAGTATCGTAAGCAAATATTTTTTTTTGATAGGGGAAGAAGAAATATTTTCCAAAACCAGCTCCAAAGTTTTGTAGTACCCATTCATGATATGTTTTTGCAGCTTTTGAACTTTGTGGCTTTGTTACAAATCCTTCAATGCATTGAGTAATAATATTTTCAGGTAATCCATACAGATTTGTTTGGAAAGGATAGTTGGTATAGACCTTGTTTGAATAAATATATGAGTTGCGAGTCACTTGTGAAAAAGTTTCTAGGCCGACTATTTTTTTTATAAAGCTAAGAAAGTATGGATCATTACAATGTAATAGATGGCCAGTAAAATCAAAGGTGAAACCATCTTGAAATACTGACCGACAAAGTCCGCCTATTTCTTGTTCTTTTTCAAATATTTTATAATCAAAAAAACCTTTTTCTTCTAGGTGATACGCTGTTGAAAGCCCCGTTAGACCTGCTCCAATGATAATTACTTTTGCCATAAATTGGTTTCTCCTTTTTAATGCTTCAGAGGGAAACTTTTTTGTTGATGTAGTTATAAAAAGAAAGTAGGCAAATGTCTAGGTTAAGGTTGATTTTTATGTTGTTGTTTTGTCTAAATTATTAAGAGCAATTGAGAGGTTGTGATTTTGAACGTATTTTCTATACGGAAGAGGAAGCCCTGTTCGTTCAATAGAAAATCGTCCATTTTTAATTTTGTTTTCTAGTTCTTTGGGTACTGTCAATACAAGATAAAATGTGTTTACAGCGCCTAGCGTTAGAGGTTGATTGAATCGTAAAAGAAGTTGTTGTGTTGATTTTTTCCACTCACTGTCGCAAACGAGATATTTTTCTATTGGCAAAAATGATGTTGTATTATTTTTTTCGTATAAAGAAGCGATTAATTTTTCTATTTTATCACCTTGCCATGTTAGTTGTATTTCGTCTAAAAAAATTATTTCAGATGATCGTTTTTTAAAAGTAATGCTTCCTGCAAGAATCCATTTTCCTCCAAAAAGGGCCTGCTTTTGTGGATCATTTTCAAGATCTTGCCATTTTGCTTCCATGATAACTTTAAATGGTTCTTGATTTGCTTTTGTTCCAAAGGCTACCACTACTGTTAAAAGTAGGAGAGTATGGCGAATTGTTTTCATTACCTATCCACTTTTTTTATTCAGACTTTTTACTACTCTCACCATAGCATACTGCTTTTTTTCGGGTGAAGAATTTTATTGAGTCAATGATTTTATTAGTAGCAGGTCTTGTTGTTTAGGTATAAAAATGTGACTTTCCTTGCAAAAGTTGAGCAACCGAAACATGACATTTAATTGGCACTGAATAGATTGAAGTTTTAAATGAGGCAGGAAGGGGTGGGAACGAACGAGCTGCATCATAAAATACTTTTTTCATGAAAATATCAAATTGTGCCGTTCCTGATGGTTGAACAATATTAAATTTAACGATTTTTCCCTGTGGATTTAAATCAACAAGGCAAAGTAGTTTTAAGGTATCTGCTTTAGGCATAGAGGTAAAAGAAAATGTTCGTTTTAAATATTTAAGTGAAACATCAATACAATCAAACAGTTTTTTGATGTAACGTTCATGCTTGAGTTGTTCTGCAGTTGCTTGCCCTTTTTGTTTGCCGGTTATGGAAATTAAATGGTTAGAATTAGTTTGTTGTAAGGCGTTGTCTTTGCGTGCATGCTCCATAAATCCTTTTGTTAAATCTGCAAGAGTCATTTTTTTATGAGTTGCTGATGGCAGAGGTTCAATTTTTTTTGAAAGAAGAGTTGTTTCTTTTAATTTTAAAACTTTTTTTTGATCTTGCTTTCTTAGTGGAGTTGGTTTTTTGTTTTGTGTTTTTTTAACTGGTTTCATGTTTTTTGTAACATGTGGCAAAGCAAGAGGCTTTGTTTTTTTAGGTTCTATTTTTTTGTTGTCAGGTGGAATAAATCCTTGTTTTTTGGGCTTTTCTTTTTCTACTAAGGGTGGGCGCAAAGAAGGATTGCCGGCTGCAAAATTGGGAATAAGCTTTTTTAATTTTGGTTTGGGCTTTGTTTTGGGAGGCTTAGGTTTTTTGATGGGAGGTTTGGGAGTTTTAATTTTTTTGGCAGGTTTTTTTGGAGCTTGTTTAAAAATAACGCGCGCTTCTTTTTTCTTTTTATCAGCTAAAGGATTTTTTTTATGAATATTGAGGTTGTTGTTTAACTTCAAAAGAAGAAAGAGCGTAATGATAATAAGATGGAGAGCCGTAGAAACAAAAAGAATGTAAAAAAGTTTTCGTTTTGAATCTTTATACATGCTCCCCTAACTTTTTTTAAATTATCTGCTTTTTCATTGCTAAGGGTACGGGATTATATGTAAAATATAAATGGTTTTATTGTTTCTTTAAGCTTTCAACTTGTTTGTTACCTTGAGAGGTCAATATCATCATTTTTTTTAACATTTTTATTTCTTCTATGAGTTCTTGTTCTTTTTCATCAAAGCTGAATGGCGGTAAAAGTGCATCGAGATCTTTTATTGTTTCTAATTGCTCGGATAGCTTTTTATCATTTTCAAATAAGCTTTTTTCAACTTCAAGTAAACGTTTTTCTACGACCTTTAATTTATCATTCTTTAGCATTTTATGTGCGGTAAGTACTGTAATGATGTCTTCTTCATTAAGATTTTCAAACTTTTCTTTTTTTGATTGAATTTCAAATAATGTTTCTTTGTATAATTTTAGATCTTGATAGTTTGTCAGAAAAAGCTTTATGGGGTTTTTCATACAATCGTCAAAAGAAGCAGATAACTTTCTTGTTTCTTCTTTTTTTTCTGTTTTTTTGATTTCTTTAATTTTTTTCATCGAAAAAAGATGAAGTGGTGATAAGGCTGCTAGCGATCCTACTAAAATAAGTGTTAATTTTTTCATGATTTGCTCCTTTGTTTTTTTTAACTGTAACAGAATTATTTTTCTGTGGTTACATTATCAAAAAGAGTTTTAGAATTGAAGCTTTTCCTTTGCTTTTTATTATTTTCCATTCTTTATGCATGTTGTGAGATCCACCAGAATGTTGTTGCAAAAAACGAATAATTTCAGAAAAAAAACCTTTGCTTACAGGGAATTTGACACCTTCTTTGCAGAGCCATAAAAGAAGGACTCGCTCACGAATGATTGGTGGAAGTTCCAAGAAATGTTTGATATCAAGAGCGAAATGTTCATCAATGTTGGTAGAAAGAGCAATTAAATGTTTTTGTGCCTCGTCTTGAAGAAACTGATTTGTCTCTTGTATGTTTTTTAGTGCATGAGTAAATTTTCTATCAAATCTACTGTCACATTTTTTTAGGGCTGGGATAACTGTGTTGCGAATTCTATTTCGTAAAAATTCATCCGATTCATTACTCGGATCGGTAAGATAGGCAATATTGTTTGCAGTAAGATATTTGATAATTTCTGTCTTATTTGTTTCTAGCAATGGACGAATATAATTGTTTTGTTTTGGTTTTATTGCTGCAAGACCAGAAATTGTTGCACCTCGAAGCAGACGAATAAAAAATGTTTCTTGTTGGTCTTGAGCATGATGAGCAAGAGCAATAGAGTCAGCGTTATATTTTTTTAAAACAGTGTTGAAAAAAAACCTTCGAGCATTCCTTCCAAGCTCTTCTTTTGAGCCGTTAAATTTAAACGAGGTTGCAAGATTAGATATTTTTGCGGCAACGAGGGGAGTGTCATGTTCTTGTGCAGTCACGCGACAAAAATCTACGTCTACAGCAGAGTCATTTCTCCATTCATGGTCAAGATGTGCCGCAATCAATGTTTTAAAAAAACCTTCGTTGCGCAATTGAGCCAAAAAATGTAGCAAAAAAACAGAATCAGGACCGCCAGAAAGTCCAATAACAATCGTTGAGTTGCGTTTAATAAGTTGATGGGTATCAATAAATTTACGAATATTAGGAATCATTTTTTTTAGTTTGAACTTTTTTAGTTACGTTTTTTGATTGATTTTTATTGTTTCGGGGTTCGACTTCTATAAGTTTTAGAAAGTCTGCAAAATTATAATTGTTGTTTGAATGTGTGTTTTGGGTAGTTGGAATAATGATCAATTTAGGATTAATCACCGAACAAAGAATCAATGAATTTGTTATGAAAATAGTGGAAAAAATTAATTTTAGGTTCATAAAATTTTAGGCTTTAGGGTTTAAAAGTGCTTTATTCCACGATAGTTTAAATTTTTTAGGAGTTCAAGTGCTTTTAAAAAGATTAACCAGAATAAAAAAGAGAGGCTCATGTTAGAGCCTCTCTTTTTTATTCGATATTTGCTTTATTTATTCCATGATTGAAAAGTTAAGATTTGTTACTTCTTTTCTTTTTTTTCCGATGCGACTTTCGCGTAGATTGTCGACTTGGCCCCATTCTTTTTCTAATAGACGTATTTTTTCGTCAATGCTTTCAATTGCTCGTTTTCTTTCTTTTGTAAGTGTTATTCTTGGCATAATAAATTTTTGTTCAACGGTTTTAATTTTTTTTGGTTGCTCGTTTATTTGTTGTTGTATTTTTTCTTTTAATTTTCTTTTTTGTTGTCTGAGACGTTGTTGTTTACGTTTTTCTCTTTTTTCTTTTTGGTATTTTGCCTTAGTAATTTGTTCTTCGAGTGTTGGTTGTGGTTTTTGTATTTTAAACTCATTGGTTTTATTGATTAAGCCAGGTTGATCTTCTTGGACATCTTTTAGCGCTTGTTGAGTCCATTGCTGTCTGCTCAAGCGTTTTGATAATTTGGTGTAGTAGCCAAATTTTTTATGCCCTTTTTTTGTTTTTTTAGATTTTTGTTTTTTATTTTTAAATTGTTTTTGAATTAAAAGTTTTTGTGCGCGTTTAGTTTTTACATCAAGTGGAGCATCAGAAAAATCATTACAGTATTCTAATGTTATAAATTCAAGAGGTTTGATGGCATCTCTCAGTTTTTTAAGATCCTGTATTTGTTTAAGAATTTGGTTTTTGAGTTGTTCTCTTTCTGTAGGTTGTGTTTTTTGGGATATATAAAAATTTTGATTATCATTGCCATCATAAGGACTGTTCATTGCTTGTGCATGATTGGAATAAAGTGTGCAGAGTGTAACTAAAAGAACTGTTTTTTTCATTGTTTTTTCCTTTTTTTATTTTTTACAATTGTTTGTCTTGCATAAGGCGTTGATTGAATCCACTGACAGTAAAAATGAGTTTTCCCTTTCTTTTACGACGTTTTCGTTTTGGAGTTTTTTTTTGATTTTGTTTACGGAAAAAATGTTTGTTTTTTAAGACTGTGTATTGTGGCACAGTTTTTTTTTGTGGTTTGATGGTGTCAATAACTGGAATGTTAGGAACTTGTTTAAAGGTTTGTATTTCTTTTTCAGGTTTTTTAGGAGTGTTTTTACGCATTATGAGTGAGCTTTTAATAATGTTAATTTTTGCAAGGCTAGATTTATAGTTTTGTGAATATTGTTTTGTTTTTGATGATTCTGTTTGGCTATTGTTAAGAAAAAAGTTTTTTGGGGGTTTAATTAAAAAATTGTTATTTTTTTGATTGAGCAAAAGATCTTTATTGTTTTTAACGAAACGGCCAATAAATTTTTGGAGATTTTTCCTGTTGAGATTCGAATCAGCATTGATTTCAACGTTAATCTTATTGCTTTTTTCGTTGTCTTCTTCTTCTTCTTCTTTTGAATCATTTTGAATATAAAGACTTGTAAGTAGCATCTTGCCGTTTTTGTCTCCAATTTCCAAGTCCTTAATGATTTCTTTCATTTCTTTTTTAGATTTTTTTTTATTGATTTCTAAGCTTTTAATATTTTTTTTTATTTCTTTTTTATCTTTAGGTTTATCAATGCTGAAATGGTCATCATTTATTGTAAATTGTCCATATTTTTTCACATTATTTTCTTTTTTTGGGATAAGAACCCATTCATCATATAATGTGTCTTTTTCTTTTTGGTCATCAAATTCTATAGATTCATCAAGAGAGACTGTAAGATTTGTTTGTGTTTGTTTTTTTTTCTCAGAAGTGAAAAATGTTGTGAGAGTTTTCCAAAGGCCTGCGTGAATATTAAAAGAAATAAGAGAAAAGAGGGCAAAGAAAACAATATTTTTTTTCAGCATGTAGCTCCTTTTTTTAAATCTCATGCATTAAAAAAGACAGGTTAACCTTGGCTGAAATTTACAATAATTTAGCCACAAGTCAACCTGTCATAGATTATTTGTGTTAGGCAACTATTTTAAATGATTTATCTTCTTTGCCTAAACATCAAGGTTTTTAACAAAACATCCGAACTCTTTGATAAATGATTTTCTGCCCGAAACATCATCACCCATAAGTGAATTAAACCATTCATCTGCAGCAACGCCATCTTCTATTTTCACTTGCAAAAGTGTACGAGTTTTAGCATCCATAGATGTTTCCCATAATTGATCTGGGTTCATTTCACCAAGACCTTTATATCGTTGTATGCGCATATATGGTTTGCTGATATCGGATATTCTACGTATTAATTGTAGGACGCCAGTATCGACAAGAGATCGATCTCTGTTGGTTATTTTAAGAGTCCATTCATTATCTTGTGCCAACATAAGTTTGCTCAGTTGAGCAATAAGTTTATGAAGTTCTTCAGAATCAAAGAAGTTCAGGTCTACGCTCCATGTAGTATTTAATCGTTTAAATATTACTGAAGAAGGTTCGTTGTTTTCTTCTTGTTGATCTTGATTATCATCTTCATTTTTATTAAGAACAGGTCTTTCTAATGTAATTTCATGTTCTTTAAAGAGTGACTTTAAAAGAGTAAGTAGTTTTTCTGTTCCGTCTTGAGATTTCCAAGGGTTTTGCCCAAAAAAGACTGCTAGTTTATGACAATTTGTGTAGGTTACACGGAAGGTCATGCCTGCGTGCTGTAGTTGCTCTTCATAAACCATAAGGTCTTTAAGTAATTGTTCCCATTTTTCATCTGAAACAGCTTTGGTATCAATAGTTAACTGAGTTTGTTCTCGTGCCCAGTCATATAAAAACTGTTTAAATGCTTTGTCATCTTTAAGATATTGTTCTTTTTTACCAATTTTTGCTTTATAAAGTGGCGGTTGAGCAATATATAAATAACCTTTTTCAATAAGAGGTTTCATGTATCTAAAGAAGAATGTAAGCAGTAATGTTCTAATATGAGCTCCATCAACATCAGCATCTGTCATAAGAATTATTTTATGATAGCGTGCTTTATCGGCATTAAAATCATCTTTTCCAATACCAGCGCCAATTGCAGATATAAGAGCTTTTATTTCTTCATTAGAAAGAACTCTATCAATTCGAGCTTTTTCAACATTAAGAATTTTTCCTCGTAGTGGTAAAATTGCTTGATTGAAGCGGTCGCGTCCTTGTTTTGCCGAGCCACCTGCAGAATCACCCTCAACGATGAATAGTTCTGTTTCTGTTGGATCTTCGTTAGAACAGTCTGCGAGTTTACCTGGAAGAATAGCTGATTCTAAAACAGTTTTGCGTCGAGTTAATTCTCGAGCTTTACGTGCTGCTTCTCGTGCTCGTTTAGCAACTTCAGCTTTTTGTAAGATTTTTTTAATAACGCTTGGGTTTTCTTCAAAATAAGTATCGAAAAAGCTAAACGTCCATTTATCAACGATGCCTTTAATTTCACTGTTGCCAAGTTTTGTTTTGGTTTGACCTTCAAATTGAGGCTCAGGAACTTTAAGGTTGATAACACAGACACATCCTTCTCGAACATCATCGCTAGAAAGACTTTCGCCTGGTTTTAGAATTTTTAAGCTTTGTGCTTTTTTGTTACATACTTTGGTGAACGCAGATTTAAACCCAGAAACGTGTGTTCCGCCTTCAATAGTGTTGATATTGTTAACAAAAGAAAATATTTGTTCTCCGTATCCATCATTGTGTTGCATTGCAATTTCAAGCATATGGACATCATCACCTGTTTCAAGGTAAATGACTTCCTTATGGAGAGGGTTTTTCTTTTTGTTTAAATGTTTAACAAAAGAAACAATTCCGCCTTCAAAGTAAAAATCACTTTTTTTATTATTGATTTCGTCTTCAATAGTGATTCGTAATTTTTTGTTTAAGAACGCAAGTTCTCTCAAGCGAGCTGAAAGTGTGTCAAAACTAAATGTTGTCGTTTCGGTGAAAATTTTTGAATCAGGAGTAAATCGAACTAACGTTCCATGTTTTTCTGTTTCACCTGTTACTTTAAGTTTAGAAAGAGGTTTGCCGCGTTTGTAGGGCTGTTCGTGAATTTCTCCGTCTTGAAAAATTGTTAAATCAAGTGAAATAGAAAGTGCGTTTACGACAGAAATACCAACACCATGCAAACCGCCAGAATATTTGTATGCGTCTTTATCAAACTTTCCTCCGGCATGTAACTTAGTCATTGCAACTTCAGCAGCGGAGATTTTTTCTTTTGGGTGAATTCCTGTTGGAATACCGCGTCCATTATCTTCGACAGAGCACGATCCATCTTCATGAAGTTTTACTTTGATAATATCACAGTGTCCGCCCATTGCTTCATCAACTGAGTTATCTACAACTTCGTAAACAAGGTGATGTAGTCCTCGTGGCCCGGTGCTGCCAATATACATCCCTGGTCGCTTTCTAACAGCTTCCAGTCCCTCCATAACTCGAATGGACGTTGCTTTATATTCGTTCTTTTTTGAAGGTTTGTCGTTCGCCATAAATTCTCCTACCTCACTACAATTATGCATGGGGTGTTGTTAGGTCTCAAAAACTAATTTATCCTTAGATTATATAAGATAGTTAACGTTTTGACCATATTTCAAGAATTCTTACAATGAATAGACCTTTTTTTAAAGATGATTGTTTTTATATGGAGCATGCACTTGCTCAGGCTCAAAAAGCTTTAAAAAGTGATGAAGTTCCAATTGGTGCTGTTGTTGTTTGTCCAAAAGGAAAAATAATTTCCAGAGGATATAACAAGGTTGCACAAAAAGGATGTCAAATAGAACACGCTGAAATGACTGCAATTAAAAAAGCTTGTAAGAAGCTTGGAGATTGGAGGCTTGAAGGGTGTTGGATATATGTGACATTAGAACCGTGTTCTATGTGTTTTAGTTTTATAAAGTTAAGCAGAATGGCAGGAGTTGTTTATGGAGCCGATTCTCCACTTTTTGGTTATCATCTTGACAAGGACGCTGGCCTTCGGTTATACAACAGAAATGCTCTTGAGATTGTACGTGGAGTGTGTGAAAAAAGGTCAGTTAGTTTGTTGAAGCAATTTTTCAAAAAAAAAAGGAATAAAGGGTGAGTGAAGCTCGTAATTCAGTATGGTCAAAAACTGTTCTGGAAAAAGTAAAAAAAGATTTAATTATTCGCAAAAGAGAACTTGAAGAACAGCTTGCTAGTCTTTCGTCTGAGCAAGTTTCAGATGGGCAAGTTCAAGATGTTGGCGATCAAGCATTAACATCTATAATGGAAAGCCTAAGAAGTTCTTTGCAAAGTACAGAAGTTGATGAATATAAGCACATTGTTAGAGCTCTTGAAATGATTGAAGAGGGAATATACGGGGTTTGTGCAGATTGTGGCCAAACAGTATCGGAAAAACGTTTGAAAATTTTTCCAAATGCTGTTCGCTGTCTTATCTGCCAAGAAGCTGCAGAAGAAAATCATTAACAATTGTTTGTTTCCTTGCTAGCATTAGTGTTATCAAAAGCTATTGCAAGCATGCCGATGTAGCTCAGCTGGTAGAGCAATTGATTCGTAATCAATAGGTCGTCGGTTCAACTCCGATCATCGGCTCCATTTTATGTTTGTTGCGAGTGAATCTAGAAAGCAAATTTTCAATTATTTGATTTTAAATTTAAAGTTATTTTTTTAAGGTAGATATTTGTTTTAGGCTCTT
The DNA here is from genome assembly GCA_030672115.1 of bacterium. Taxonomy (GTDB): domain Bacteria; phylum Babelota; class Babeliae; order Babelales; family Vermiphilaceae; genus DAOVGZ01. The sequence goes on from DAOVGZ010000002.1 coordinate 16,014, forward strand.
ATTAAAAAGAAACGTTTCTTTTTGCCCATGAACATTGACTTTTACCTTATTTGCGGTAACATAATCTCATATTGGCTTTCACATATAGCTTAGAATAATAAAGGTCCAAATAAGATATGAAAACGACAAAAGATACTCAAAAGAAGCAGTCAGTCGCACCAATTTCTCATGGTGTAGGTCGACGTAAAAGTTCCGTTGCTCGCGTATGGTTACGTAGAGGAAAGGGTGTTGTTACAGTAAATGGCAAACCTTCAAATGAGTATTTTGATACTGATTTCAATCGATCTGAAATTTCTTCTCCATTAACTATTCTTCCTAAAGGTGTTGTCTACGACTTTGACGTTAATGTTAAAGGTGGCGGCGTTAACTCCCAGGCTGGTGCAATTAGACTTGGCATAGCACGTGCCTTGCTTGCTTCAGATGAAGGACTAAGAGTTCTTCTTAGAAAAGATCGTTTGCTTACTGTAGATTCTCGCCTTAAAGAACGTAAAAAATACGGTCAACGTGGCGCGCGTCGTAAGTTCCAGTTTGTAAAACGTTAATTTTTCTTTACTGGTATATTTTCGATATCTCTTCTTAATCCGGTATCCATAAAAAAGGATGAACGCTCATGTGTAGTGTTGTTGGTTACATAGGTAATAGATACTGCAAAAAGTTTGTTCTAGAGGGATTGAGACGACTTGAATATCGTGGATATGATTCTGCTGGCTTTGCTTGCTTAAATCCAGAAGATAATAGGCTTTTATACCTAAAGGCTGAAGGAAAGTTGGATAATTTAAGTGACGAGCTAGAAAATTCTTCTATTGATGGATTTTTAGGAATTGGGCATACTCGGTGGGCAACGCATGGCTTATCAACAGAACAAAATGCTCATCCACACTTTGATTGTCAGAAAAAATTATCAGTTGTTCATAATGGAATTGTAGAAAACCATCATGAATTAAGACAGCAACTTGTTCAAGCTGGTCATGTATTTCATTCAGAAACAGATACAGAAATTATAGCTCATCTTTTTGAAGCTCTTTTAATTTCTCATAAAACTTTTAAAGCAGCGCTTATCGAGTTGGTAAATCGACTCGAGGGCGCTTTTGCTTTTGTAAGCATTATGCAGGACCTTCCAGATACCATGATTTTGGTTCGTAAGCGTTCTCCTTTATGTATTGGTATTGGTGATGGACAGATGTTTGTTGCTTCAGATTTGCTTGCGTTTGTAAAAAAAACAAATAAAGTTTTATTTTTACCAGATAAAAGTTTTGCACTTGTTCGTAATGATATGATTGAGCTGTATGATTTTTCTGGAAAAGCATTACCAATTGTTATTCAAGAAATTGATGTTGATATCGATGCTCATGAAAAAAAAGGGCATTCGCATTATATGCTCAAAGAGATTTATGAGCAAAAAAATGCAATTTCTGAAACGATTGATTTTTTAAAAAAAATTGACTCTCAAATATGGTCTCACCTTGGTATATCATCTGAATATGCAAAAGAGCTGGAGAGCATTTCTATTGTTGGTTGTGGTACATCATGGCATGCTGCGCGGATTGCGCAGTTTTTTTTTGAAACAATTGCTTTAACACCGACAAAGGTAAATTTGGCGTCTGAATTTCGTTATATGAATTTTTTTCCGTCAAAAAATAGTTTATATATTGCCGTTTCTCAGTCAGGAGAAACTGCCGATACTTTAGAAGCAGTTCGTTTTGTTAATGATATTAAATTGCCAACTATTGCTGTTACAAATGTTGCTTCCAGTTCTATGGTTCGTGAATCAGATGGTTTTTTATTAACGCAAGCAGGGCAAGAAATTGCAGTTGCTTCTACTAAAGCGTTTTCAACGCAGATAGCAGCGTTGTTTTGGCTTGCAAATAGATTAGCGTTAGAAAAAGGAATTATAACTAGAAAGCAAATGGATTTATCACAAGAAGATTTGTTGGTTGCTGCAGAAGTGCTTGAAAACAGCATAGAAAATTATAAATTCGACATTATACAACGACATGCAAAAAAATACGCTGCTTATAAAAAAACAATTTTTTTAGGTAGAAACATAAGTTATCCATTTGCTATGGAAGCAGCGCTTAAGCTCAAAGAGATATCTTATGTTTTTGCGCAGTGTTATCCCGCTGGAGAATTAAAGCATGGGCCTCTTGCGCTTATTGATAGTGAAACACCAGTTTTTGTCTTTTCGCATCAAGATCCTTTGTTATATAGTAAAATTGTAGCAAATACTCAAGAAGTAAAAGCTCGTGATGGGCATGTGGTTGTTTTTGCGTTTGAAGGGCAAGATGAACTGTGTGAACTGGCAGATCTTTCTTTTGTGTTTCCACGAGTTAATCCTTTGCTTGGTCCTCTAGCAATGACGGGATTGATGCAATTTTTTGTATATCAAATTGCCAAAGAATTAGGTCGGCCAATAGATAAACCAAGAAATTTAGCAAAGTCAGTAACCGTTGAATAATAGATTTTTTTCCAAATAAAAACCCCCAATCAGACTGATTGGGGGTTTTTATTTGGAAAATTTTTCTCATTCTACAATGAGTGCTGGTGTTCGGCGCAAAGGATTACCTGCCTTGATCCCATGAGGGGGATTGCTGTTGGTTAACATTACCAGGAGTAAGACAACTAGCCCTGTCATAAGACTTATAGATAACTTATATCTAAAACGTTTGCTTAGTAATAACTTCATCTAGTACCTTAGTTTGCCCAACATAAAGACTTAGAGCCCCGCATTTTAGGGACTTTCATCGTTAATAGTACTTGAGTAGCATTATTTGTCAATTGGTCTTTTTTTTAGGCAAAGTAGTGTTGCTAAAGCCGCTTTTTAGGGCTGAAGGTTGTTTTTTTCTAAAAATTGGTTTTATAAAGGTCAGATTGAATAAATCAACAACTATTCCGATACCATTATAATATTCACCACCAAGGCTAAGATCTCCGTTAGTTTCATTGTTTTTTATTATTTTTTTTACGTTTTTTAGGTATTTAGTGCAGCCAATAAGGCACTTTTGTTTATTATTTATGCTGTGTGTCAAAGGTGAAGAGGCAAATATTGTTATAGCAAACAAAAGTTTAAAAGATTTCATATTTTCTCCGTAAAATATTGTTGATACAGTATCTTGCGAATAATAAAAATCTTTTAAAAGTGAGTCAATTAATTTTTAAGCTTTTATTTCATCCATATTGAGTTTGCGGTTGGTTGAAAAAATTCTTTTTAAGTACTTTTCTGCTTTAGTTCGATTGGTTGCAAGATTAGAATCTTTCTTTATTCCTTCGTCTAAAAGGTTTATTAAGGTGATAGCACCAAGAAATTGATTATCTTTTGCAAGATTTTCTCTGGCGCGATCAGCCCAATTTTTTGTTTTAGGTTTATTTTCTAACCCTTTAGAATGCATTTTAAGGCATTCGGCAAGAATTTCTGCTGCTGATGCGATGAAGTTATTGGTCAAAATAAATATTGGTAGTTTATTGTTGGTAATTGTTGTCTGAAAGCTCTGATACAGCGACTATTGCTGTTGCTGTGACTTCAACCAAAATTTTTAAATCTTTTATTTCGTCATCGCATACAATGTATGCTACAATTGCTTTTGCTTTCATAGGACTTTTTTTATTTTAATTTGATTTTAGGAAATTGTTTTATGGAAGCTTTTTTTTGGAAAATTTTGTTCCAAGCTGCTATTCCAAATGAAGGAAAAAGAAAAATGAATCGAATAGTAAAATTTATCCGCACTATCATTTTAGTATTTCTGGTAGGTGTTCCTTTTTGCTTTTTGAGAACAAGTTTTGCCAGTCAAGTTATGCAAAAAAGCAAACCAGGGATTGAAGCTGTGGTTTTCGATCTTGGCGGGGTCTTGATTCATACAAGTAAAATGACTTTCATTAGGGAAATCGGACTGATCACGCTCCTTAAATACATACTCACGCTACACAATCCCAAACTTATGCAAAAACAGATGTTTGAGATTTTGCACAAGATAGAGCCACTTGACTCAAATGGACCTGGAGCGCTTTCTCCAGATGGAAAACAACGATTGCCCCAGCTAATGCAGGATTGGCTTTCTGGTGCCAAATCAAGCGTAGAGCTACTTGAAAAAGCAAATGACTTTGTAGATGCAGGTCCTGGCCTTTTTGATAGTGGAACACAACAACGGTTTATACGAACCGCTCTTAATGTTATGTTCTCACCCAAAATTTTTACTAAAGCAATCAGTCTGTTTGCCCGTGCCATCAAGTTTGTAAAACAGTGCAAGGAGCGCGGCTTAAAAATTCTGGTTCTTTCAAATTTTGACGCCGAATCATACGAGCTGTCTAGAGAAAAGTATCCAGAACTTTTCGAATTGTTTGAGGAAAAAAATATATTCATCTCAGGCAAGCTTGGCACAATTAAACCAGATCCAAAGATTTACCAAATTCTTCTTGATCAATCAGGGCTCGATCCAGCGTCTTGTGTGTTTTTTGATGATCAACAAGAAAATGTTGATGCAGCAAAGCAGTGCGGCTTTAATGCTATGCTCGTTGAAAGAAAAAAAGGGTGGATTAGCTCTGAACCCGATTATGACAGTATGCAAAAAGAATTAGACAGACTTGTCGACTTACAGCGTCAAGAAACTATGCAGGTACAAGAAGTCTAGCAATCTCCAAAATAACTAGTATTGGATGTTTCTATGAAGTTTTTGAAATTTTCAATCGCTGTAGGGAGATTATTTACAATTGTATTATAATCAACAAATTCATCTATTCTTTTATCGCCTTTTTTCTGATTTTTGTATTCTGGTAGTATATCTTTTAGATATACAGAACAAATCAAATCAACTACTCGCTCTTTCTGCCAGTGCTCGAGCTTGTACTTTTGAATAATATTTTTTTCTATACCTATGTGAACAATTTCGTGGATGATTATCTCTTCAATAGAGTTATCACCTTTGAATATTCGTTCTGCAAGAAGCAACACTTTGCCTGTCGGCCAATAGCTGCCTCCTGTACCATAAAAGGTAATTACAACTTCGTACTTTGGTTTCAACTTAAATCGCCAATTTTTTTCTAACTCAGCCAGTTTTTTTAAAGCCTTGCTTACTGTGTTTTCAGCTTTGCAAACTATTTTCAGAGGTATTTCAAATAAAGATCGATTATAAATTTCAGCAGCAAATATCTTTTTTAGATAATCCTCATGAAGTTCAATAGAATATAGTCTTTTTAGATAATCTTCATCGACACTTGAAACATTTGCCGGTTTTGCATAGAACCATTTAAATGCCTCATGTTCCGGCAACACGATGTTGTATCCATGTTTCTCATACCAAGGTAATCCTTGTATTAGCTCCACAATATAGCAAAAAGCTTCGTTTTCTGTCTCACCGCGAAAAACTACTTGAGGTGGAAATTTTGCAGAATCTGCATAAGCACAACTCAAAAAAGCAAAAAAAATTGTCGAATATAAAAAGCTTCTACGATTAAACTTGAGTAACATCAATAAGCCTTTATTTTTTACTTTTTGATTGGTTCGCACCCGTTGAAATAGATTTCTCCATTTTCTAGCACTTTGTGAATCAGATAATACCCCTTGGTCCAGATTTTTCCATCCAATTTAAAGTGTGTAACTTCGGTAATAATTATGCTTGCAATGGGGGCAGAAAGTGAGCCATCTGTATGCTTGCGCACAAGAGGTTGTTCGCCATCCAGCCAGTAGGCCCGTTGTCCGGTTTTTAAAAATGAGTAGGTTTTTTCCTGTTTTAATTCTTTTGGAATACATTCTTCTTTTTGCTTTGTTTCAGCGAGATGTTCTGAAAAATCTCTCAAAACAAGGTCTGGTGCAAATTGCATGTTTATAGGCATAACTTTTTATTCCTGTTATCGTCTTTGTTTTTTGCAAATTTTAAAGGTCACAGCTTAGGTTGTTATAACAAACAAAAGTCTAAAAGATTTCATGTTTTCTCCGTAAAATATTTTTAATGCAGTATTGTTAAAGTCTGTGTAAATATTTTAACAGCAAATTAATGAATCTTTAAGCTTTGATTTCATCCATGTTGAGTTTGCGGTTGGTTGAAAAAATTCTTTTTAAGTACTTTTCTGCTTGAGTTCGATTGGTTGCAAGATTAGAATTTTTCTTTATTCCTTCGTCTAAAAGATTTATCAGTGTGATTGCACCAAGAAATTGATTATCTTTTGCAAGATTTTCTCTGGCACGATTGGCCCAATTTTTTGGTTTTTTGTTATTGTCAGTTTTTTCTTTGGAATCTTTTTTTTCAGGCTCAGAAGGTGTTCCGTGTGGTTTTATATAATCTTTTAGAGCAGATTCTCGACCATAAAATTTTTGGAACCATTCAATTTGTTCAGGTGTTTGAAATTGTTTATTAATAGTAAAGTCAGGTTTAATTCCAGAACCTTGAATGGTAGTACCATCGGGTAGGTGATACAAGGATGTTGTAATTTTTGCAGCACAGTTGTTTCCAACTGGTACAATTTCTTGTACAGAACCTTTTCCAAATGTTGTTGATCCAACTAAGAAAACCATAAGCTTCTTTTTTATTTTTGGTTGATTTTTTAATCCTTCAGAATGCATTTTAAGGCATCCGGCAAGAATTTCTGCTGCTGATGCGGTAAAGTTATTGGTCAAAATAAATATTGGTAGTTTATTGTTGGTAATTGGATTTTTCTTTGTTGCGTAACGTTCTGTTTCTTTGTTGAGTTTATTGCGTGTTGTTACGACAAGACTTCCTTTTGGAACAAAAAGACTTGCAATATCAACAGCTGCTCGTAAAAGTCCTCCAGAATTATTTCGTAAATCTAAAATAAGGCCTCGATATTTTTTTTTGGTTGATTTTTTTAATAATTTTTCAATTTGTTTGACTGCATTACTTGTAAAACTAGTTAAAGATAGATAGTAAATGTCATGATCTTTAAGATAAAAAGAAAGTGATGTTTGTTCTTTTACGACTCCTCGAACAATATCAAATGGAATTGGCTCTGGTTTTTTTTCTCTTAAAATTTTTATATGGACGTTTGTATCTTTTTCTCCACGTAGTTTTGCTGTTGCTTCTTCTGTTGTCATTCCTTCAAGGGTTTTTCCGTTAATTTCAATAATTTTATCATATGGTAAAAGTCCTGCTTTTTCAGATGGGCCATCAGGAATAACATCGATAATCATTAAAAAACGATCTTTAGGTTTTCTTGTTGCATCAATAACAATACCAATGCCAAAAAATTCTCCACTCGTTGTTTCTAAAATTGATCTGTATGTTTTTGGGTCTAAAAAGCTTGAGTGTGGATCAAGGGTTGTCAAAAAGCCATTAATTGATTTGATCATTGCTTTTTCTGGGTCATCAATTCGGTAATGTTTTTTGTTGGCAAGTTGTAAAACTTCTCCAAATGTTTGAAGCCAACTAAAAATAACATCATCAAATACCTTGTTTTTAGGTTCTTTTTTTTCAGCTGTAACTGTAAGACATAGCAATAAACAGAGTGAGATGATTTTTTTCTTACTCATACCGTTTCCTTTTTTGTAGAGTGTTTTATTTTTTTATTTATCCATTGATACATATTGTGAGATTAGAGGTAAACCTTTTTACAAGTGAAGACTATTCTTTATTTTTTGTTATAAGCCTCTTGCTATTGGTAGACGTTCTATGAAAAAATCGTAACAAGAAAAGGATAAAAAACATTATTTTTGGAGTAAAAGATGAAGATGTTTAAACGAACATTATTACGAGGTTTTTTTGTTTTAGAAGTGTGTGTTTTTATTGGTGTTTATATGTTTGGTCCAAGTGGCCTTCAGCGAATGATAAGTCTTAAAGGGGAAAATGATAAGCTTAACCAGGAACTTTCATCATTAAAAAAAGAAGTGGATCTTTGGGAGCAAAAAATTACTTTATGGAAATCAGATGATTTTTATAAAGAAAAAGTTGCTCGTGAAAAACTTCAAATGGCAAGAAGCTCTGATGAAGTTTTTTATCTACAATAAGGTAATGGCTATTTTTTTATTGGCAACTGTTTAGTTGCTGTTATACTAATTAATACAGTGTTTTTGTTAACCAACTCGTTTTTATATCCTTCTTTTTTATATATAGTTTAATTTGTTAATTTAACATTTTTATAAAGGACTTTTTATAATCATGGCTAATGAAAAAAAAATAGAACAACAAGGGCTTAGTGAGCATGATATTCGTTTGAAAAAAATGGAGACATTAAGAAAGTCAGGTATTGAGCCATGGCCATATCGTGAGCCGGTTGATACTACATGTCAACAGGTGATTTTTGATTTTCAAGAAGATTCTGAAAAACAGTATAAAGTTGCAGGAAGATTGTTAACCATTCGTTTGCATGGCAAAACTGGTTTTGCGACAATTCAAGATAGATCTGGAAAATTGCAGGTTTATATTAGAAAAGATATTGTTGGGCAAGAAAAATTTGATTTGTTTACATCGTATATTGATTTAGGTGATATAGTTTGGTTTTCAGGTATATCATTTAAAACAAAGATGGGTGAAATTACTATTAAAGTAAATGACTTTAAATTGCTCAGTAAATGTCTTCATCCGTTGCCAGAAAAATTTCATGGACTTGCTGATGTAGAAATAAAATATCGTCAACGATATTTAGATTTAATTAGTGATCCAGATTCAAAAGAAAAATTTAGAAAAAGATCCAAAATAGTTAGTTTGCTTCGTTCATATTTAGAGTTGCATGACTATATGGAAGTTGAAACTCCAATGTTACATCCAATTCCTGGTGGCGCTGCTGCTCGTCCATTTGTTACGCATCATAATGCTCTTGATTCAGAGTTTTATTTGCGTATC
>DAOVGZ010000005.1 GCA_030672115.1 bacterium
ACCGATTGCCTTTTACAGCGTGGTGCAAAAAAAATATATGGTGTTGATGTTGGCTATGGCCAAGTGCACGAAAAAATCAGAAATGATGATCGAGTTGTTGTTATGGAAAAAACCAATTTGCGCGAACTGCGTGATGTTGGTGAACTTGTTGATATGATAACGCTCGATTTGTCGTTTATTTCTATTTTAAAGGTTATGGATGCTGTGTGTGCACTACTCAAGCCGAATGGCAAGCTGGTAACGCTTATAAAACCGCAATTTGAAGCACAAAAAAAAGATGTGGGGCGTGGCGGCATCATTAAAGACCCGAAGATTCATGCAGAAGTTATTGAGAGAGTGACGCAGGGAATCAAGGACAAAGGATTTGAGCTTGTTGGGACTACTGAGTCTCCAATTACAGGAGCTTCTGGTAATAGGGAGTTTTTAGCTTATTTTACTTTTTGCCACAAATAAATTTATTAATTAAAGGATAAAAACGCTTTGTTTTTGATGTAGCTTTTTCAATAATTTGGCCTTTTTCTAAAAAGTATATAGTACCATTTAAGTTTTTGAGCAGCATTGGATCATGAGTTGTAACTAAAACTATAAAACCTTCTTTTGCTAGATTTTGAATAATATTGGCAATATGTACTGTTAAAAGTGGGTCAAGAGCAGAAGTTGGTTTGTCAAATGTTATAACTGGAGGTTTAAGACTTACAGTTCGAGCAATAGCTAAAAGTTGTTTTTGTCCAGAGGATAGGCTGGAGGCCATATCATTTGCGCTATCTAAAAGGTGGTATTTTTTTAAAAGTTGGAGTGCTAATTTTTGGGCAATTTTTTTAGGTGTTTTCATGTTTTCTAAAACAAATGAAATATTTCTTTCTACCGTCATGTTTTCAAATAGGTTGAATTTTTCAAATACCATTCCTATTTTGAGTTTTTTACCTGGTATATTTTGTAATTTTTCATCATTTAGGTAAACAAAACCGGAATCTTTCTCTTCAAGATTGTTAAGCGTTCTTAAAAACATTGATTTTCCAGAGCCTGTTTGACCGATAAATAATGCTATTTCTCCAGGGCGCACAATAGCAGAAATATTATAAAGAATTCTTTTTTTTCGGATTGTTTTGCATATGTTCTTTATCTTGAGCATAATTTTTTTCTTTTTGTATATAGAGATATTAAAAAAGCTATAACAAGAGTAACACTCCAATAGATTAGGCAGGTTGTACAAAGGGCTGTAAAAGCGTCATATGTTCGATTTTGAATAATACTACTTGTTTTAAGAAGCTCACTAACTCCAATAATTGAAGCTAAAGTTGAGGTTTTAAATAAAATATTAAATTCTTTTAAAAATGCTGGAATAATAGTTTGAATTGCTTGAGGAAAAATAACATTTAAAAGAATTTTTCTTCTACTTATTCCCAATGTTTGTGCCGCTTCTAATTGTTCAATTTCAATTTTAAGACTTTCATAAATGATTTTTGCAATTGTTCCTGAGCTTCCCAGTCCGAGGGCAATAACAACAACCCAAAAAGGAGTAGCGAAAATATAAAGTTTTGGTAATAAAAAAAGGGCGATTAAAAGTTGCAAAAGTTTTGGTGTGCCGCTTGCAAGAATAGCATACAACTCTATCAAAAATCTAATTGGCCTTGTTCCTATAATTTTTATAGCTGCAAGCAAAGAACCAAAAGTTATACTAATAATTCCACTAAAAAAAGCGATTTGTAAAGACGTTAGAGTTCCACGTAATAAAAGGTATTTATATTTAAATAAGAGATGAAAATCTATCATTGTTTAAATCCTTTTGTGTGGTCATGAAGGATTTTAAGAGTTCCATCTTTTTTCATGTCTTCAAGGGTTTTATTTATTTGATCAATAAGTTTTTGGTTTTTTTTAGAAACACAAATATGGTAATTGGCTGTTATTTCATCAATGGAATAAAGACTAAATATTTTGTTTTTGCCATATTTATTAATAAGAAAATCAGCTGTAGATTTTACGAGGATAAAGGCGTCACCATAATTATTGCTAAGAGCTACAAAACCAAGTTTTTGATTGAGAATTCTTAGTAAGTTAATATCGTTTTCATCGGAAATCGTTTCATCATATCGTAGACCAGCTTTTTTTAGTAAGGTATGGATTTTTGAAATAATAGTATTGTTTTCTGTAATGATAATTGTTTTGTTTTTTAAGTTTTCTAAACTTTTCATTTGAAAATTTGATGTTTTACTCAAAAAAACAAACGAGTCACCTTTGAAATGTGGAATTGAAAATAGACACCTACGACTTCGCTTAGGGGTTGATTCTAATGAACCAATGCCAACATCAATAGTTGAGTATTTAAGGGAAGAAAAAATAGACTGGATAGGCATGCATTGTAGTTTGTAGTTTTTGTTTAATCGTTTGAATATTTCTTTGATTATTTCAATTTCTATGCCAACAACTTTACCTTCACGCATATAAGCGAATGGAGGCGCGTCAGCATAAACACCTACGCGGATGTAGTTTTTACTTTTCTGTTTATTGTTTTTTATTGCAAAAAAAATGAAAATTAAGAGTGTTGAATTAAAAATGAGTATTAAAAGAGCCCAAAGCTTTTTTGTATTCATTCTCTAACTCCTCACTTTCAATTTAATCCTCCATATTTATTTTCACATAATATTCACAGAAAATTATAATGTTGAATTTTATTTTGTCAAGAGGGTGGCTTTGTGAAATAGCTTTTGTGCGCATATTTTTTCGCTTATTGTTGCATCTAGAATAATTGCGGCTTGAGGTGGCGCCAGGAGAATGGTATAGTTTAGATATTCGTTATTTTTTGAATAACTTATTCGTGGTCGCAATAGAGTAGTCTGTTTTTGAGGGTGATTTTGAAAAAATTTGATTTAATTGTAACGTTTTTATTATCTTTTATTGTTTTTGTAATTTTTTACTCTTTTTTAAAAAAAAATGAAAAAACTGTAGATTCAGGAGTAGTAATTGTAGGTGTAAATGCAAATATTCCACCATTTGCATTTGTAAAAAAGGATAAAATTGTTGGTGTTGATGTTGATTTAATGAAAGAAATTTCTGGTAGAATAAAAAAACAATTCGTTTTAAAGGATATGTCTTTAAAAGTGCTTGAACCGTCGGTTTTACTGGGAAAGGTTCAGGTTATTTTTGGAGGTATTTCTCCAGTTGTAAAAAGAAGAACTGCTACATTTTTTACAGATCCATACTTAGAAGATGATGAAATTATTATTCTTTCTAAGACTGAAGCTGTTAATTTTAAAGGAATTAGCGACTTGGAAGGGAAAAGGGGGATTGCTTGTTCTGGGTATAGTTCTTCTTTTGTATTCAAAAAGAAATTGAAAAAAATGGGAATTAACGTTGATGGCTTTTCAAAAAAGGATGTTCGTATGGTATGGGTTCGAACTCTAGCCGAAGGCCTTTTTGCATTAAAAAATGATTTGGGAGATTTTTTTATTGTTGCACGTAGCGTTGTAAGGCGCTTAACGAGAAAGAAAAAGTTAAAAGGTTTGAAAATATACAAGCTTGATAAAAAATTTCGTGGTAAGTATAGTTTTGGTGTTTCAAGGCTTTATCCAGAGTTATTTCTTGAAATTCAAGAAGCTTTACGTGAAATGAAAAAAGATGGAACGTTAAAAAAAATAAAAAAAAGATGGGGATTTAATTGAAAATATTTCAGTCGTTTTTCGCATTAATGCTTCAATCATTGCATTAAGTTTTCCATCTTCTGTGGCATCTTCAGTCTTTTGAGTGTTGGGATTGCCATTTTCTGCATCGAATTTAGTAGTTGTCTCATTTATTGAGGTTTCGTCAAAATCAAAAAGATTTTCATTCATAGCGAACACATTGACGGTAATAACTGAATCAAGCAAATTCTAGTTTTCAGGGCTATAGTGACCAGGTTTTTGTTGACGCGTCAAGGGATTGGTTGATTAGAATAGAATATTTGTTTAAACAGTTAATCGTTGACTAGATGCAAGCAAAGCTTGATTGATTCTTAAATTAGCAATGATGGTATTTTCGGGCATGTTTTTTTGCAAGGGTGTTTTTATACAAACTTTATGAAGCGTCTGGTTAAGCCTATTGGTGATTGTTTTTAGCTTTTTTTCTAATTTTTGTTCTTTTAAAACGATAGAAATAGAAGCAAACGGTCCCAAGAAAAGTAAAGCAGGAGAATTTTTGGTATAGCGAGTTTCTACTGTTTGTATTTCTTTGGCAAGGTCATTAAGCTCTTGTAGAAGGTTGGATTGCTTGTTTTTTTGTGCCAAGGCTATTGTTTTGTTAATTTGGTCTTTGGTTCTTGTAAAAGCGCTCATAATACCTTGATCAAGTTCGTGCACCAAAAAGTTTTCTTGATTAGAGCATTTTTCCGCTTGTATGCGTTTTTCGCTAAGATATAATGCAGGTTTAATGAGTAGCACAAGAAGCACTAGAAGCATAAAGTCGCGAATGGGATGGTGCTTTTTTAAATTCATCATTGTTATCTCTATTTTTAATTATAAATCATGGTTATCTATTCTCCTTATTTTTATAGTGACCTATTTTTTTGATTCGGTCAAAAGGTTATGCTGGATAGATTTCTCTTTTTTTGGTATAAATTATATGAAAGGTTGCGCCTGTAGCTCAATTGGATAGAGTAGCGGACTTCGAATCCGTTGGTTGTAGGTTCGAGTCCTACCAGGCGCACCAAATTCCATCTCTTCTTATTTTTGATTTTACATTTTTAGCGCCCGTAGCTCAGTAGGATAGAGCGGCAGATTCCTAATCTGTAGGCCGCAGGTTCGAATCCTGCCGGGCGCACCAACCTACGCCAAGTCTACGGTTGGCACAGCCAGCTTTTTAAGGATTTTTATCCCTAATTAAAAGATTTGTTATTAGAAAAAGTGTAGGTTGTCCGCCGTAGCTTTATGAGAAGGCTGGACCGGTTACAAGTTTTAGTTATAGCTATTTGGCCAAGGCTTCAGTTGGCAGGCTAAAAAATTACGCTAAAACTGTGTTTTTTACGTAAAACAGAGTCAATTTTCTTTTTCTTTCATTCATTTTTAAACCTGTTATCCTTTTTTGATATCTGTCAAAAACTTAAAAATAAGGAGTGTATTGTATGATGCAATTTTTTAAAGCCAATCTTTTATGGACACAGGGAGTTTCAATTTTTTTTGTGATTCTTGCGCTTGGAGTAATCGGTTTCATTTTTTTTAGACCGATTTTTTATATTGCATTGGGACTGTTTATTTTTTCTGTGTGGTTTTTTAGAAATCCAGAACGAATGTGTCCACAAGCTGCTGGAGATGCATCAATTTTAGTGTGCCCTGCAGATGGAAAGGTTGTTGATATTCAATATAGCGCTGATCAATCGCTTGAGGGATATGCCCAAAAAGTTTCAATTTTTCTTTCTCCTCTTGATGTACATGTTAATTGGACTCCAATGGCAGGCATTGTTAAAAAAGTTCAATATAGACTGGGAACATTTAAAATCGCGTATCTACCTAAAAGTTCAGAATTCAATGAACGAAATGATTTACATTTACAATCAACGGATGGTAAAACCATAATAGTACGTCAGATTGCGGGTTCTGTAGCACGTAGAATTTGTTGCTGGGTTAAAGAGGGACAAAATGTAGGTTTTGGTCAAAAGTATGGCATGATTCGTTTTGGTTCTCGTGTTGATATATTGTTGCCGCGCAATGTTGAATTGTCTATTGGTGTTGGACAACGTGTATATGGGGGAGAAACTGTTTTGGGAAGGTGGATATGAAAATTTTGTCATTAAATGGACTAAAGGAATTAGGTAAAAAAAAATTATTTATGATTCCTTATTTTTTTACCTTTGCAAATGCTTTTTTAGGATTTATGGCTGTAATCAAAACCCTTGAAGGTAATTACGCAGTAGCTGCTTATTGTATTATTGTTGCTGTTTTGATAATGGATACATTAGATGGGCGACTTGCACGAGCATTACATTCTTCGAGTTCATTGGGTATGGAGCTTGATTCTTTATGTGATGCTATTTCATTTTGTCTTGCACCTGTTATTTTATTATACAGTTGGTATTTGCACGCTTTTGGTTTTGTAGGTTTTTTTGTTTTAACATTTTTTTTATGTGCGGGATTGTTGCGATTAGCACGATTTAATGTGCTGACAACTCAAAAAGGTGTTTCTTCTTTTTTCTTAGGAATGCCAACGCCAGTAGGAGCTCTTTTTATTGCTTTGCTTGTTGTACATTATGAGTGGATTTTGGCAACACCATTTGCATTTTTATTGCATCCGATTGGCATTTTAGTAGTTGTTGCTACACTTGCATATCTTATGATTAGCTCAGTGCGCTTTCCTTCTTTTAAGCTTTTTCAATATTCTTTTTTAACATCATTACTTTTATTTGGCGGTTTAGGCTTTATCATTATTTATTCAGTGGTAAAAGGCATACCGTTTTTTTTCCTGGGGATCACATTTTATATTTTTAGTAGTATTTTTTTTCAGGTTTATTCTTTTTTTAGAAAAATAATTACAAAAGTACATTGAAAAACTCCTTTTTTAAGTTATTTTTAATGTAGAGATTCTCTACAATATTTAAAAATATTTTTTAAAGGTTTTTTATGCAACGTTTGTGTTCCTTTTTAGTGTTTTGTGGTGTTTTATTTTTTTATGCTGGAAAATCTAGCGCAATGCCAATGGAAAAAAAGAAAAGAATAGAAAAGAAAATTTTTTCTACTCTATTAAAAAAAGAAAAACAAAAAAATTTATACTTTAAAAAAACACAAAAAAAATATTCAAGGATAGTGATTTTAATATTTTGAAAAATATGCAAAAAACTAATAGAGATATAGATCAAGAAACTTCTATTAGGTTTGTTTTAGAGTCTGTTTCAGATGAAACATTTCGGCGTTATATTAAAAAAGAAAAAGATGGTAATATTGTCGCAAAAAACGCTTGTATTTTTGCGATACAAGGTAAAGATTTCAAGTTGTTTTGTAAAGTGCTTAGCGGCGTGGGAAAACATAGTTATAGTTGGTGTAATAAAATAGACGGTGTTTGTAGTGATTGTGAAAAAAAAAGAAAAGAATTTATTTTTTCTAAAAAAATATATGGCAAATCAATTAAAGATTTAATTTTAAACCATAATTATCGTGTTCGTTTAGTTTTTCAAGATCTTTTAAAAAAGTATGGAGTGTTGAAGTAAGCGGTACTTAGAAAGCATTATAAAAATAATTAAGGAGAAGTATGAAGATTCTTTTTGTTCGAGTAATAATGTTTTTTTGTTTAGGAATTGGATTTTTTGCAAATGCTATGAAAAATGTTGTGCTAAAAAAAAATAATGAAAAATTTCAGTCGTATATAAATTTTTATAAAAACTTTAATGATTTTAATAATCTTACTAAAGATCAAGTAGCAACTCTCGCATTGCTTAGACAAGAAGATAAAAGAATAGATTTTTTAAAAGATTCTTTGGGTAATAATATTAGATACGTTTTGGTGAAAAAAAATTATTACAATTCTGATTTTATAGCCAATGCTTTTGGTGCTACTTTACGGCCTCAGCCTGAAAAAAAGATACAAAAAAAGCCTGAAAAAATAAAAGTTATTATAAAAACAGATAAAGATGCTTTTTTTATTGATGATTTGGAAGATAAAGGGGGTTTGAGTTCTTTGTTTAGTTCTCCGTCAAATTATCAATGGTAGTTGTAAAAATTGAGCCTGTATAATTGTTTGGCATATTTTCCCGTTTATATCTAATCGTTTTAAGGGTTTTTTTTGTTTGCAAAATGAAATTAGTGTTTTATAATCTCTTATTCCTTTAAAAATAGTTCCTAATTTTTTTTCATGAAGTTTTCCAAATCCATGAGTGTGAGTTCGAGCTTCTAAAATTGTGTTTTTTTTGATATCAGAAACGATCATAACGTGACCTGGAAAATATAAAATATCACCTTGTTTTAATTTATTAAAATTTGTTATTTTCGTAAGATATTGCGCTGCCGTAAAACTGTTTTTAAAAAAATAGGGAATACCTATTATTTGTGCAGCTCTGCATACTAGACCGGTGCAATCAAAACCACTGACTAACATGTTTTTATTTTTGTTTTTAAAAATAGAAGCATGTTTTTTATTTCTATTTATTTGTGTTGGGTGTGAAATCATTTGTTTGTTATACAATTTTGTAAAGCTGCAACCTCCCCAAACATAGGGTATAAAACCATCTGACAGGTGTGCCCACTTTTGTATGATTTTTATAAAAAGATCTCTTTGTTCTTTTTTATTTTTTGGATATGAGGTTAAACACAATTTTTGTGGGACTGAAATAATATCGATTTTGTTTTTTTTAAGATTAATAATAAAAACAGAAGTAGCATTTTTAGATTTTTTAGGAAAAGCGCGGACAAAACGTGTGCCAGCAGAAAATGTTTTATCTGTTTTTTTATCATAAAAGGGCATTGTAAGAGTGACAATGTTTTTATTTTGATATTCGCTTGTTTTATTGTGATGTATTGGTTGTGGAAGATGATTAAGATTGATTCCTTTTTGTTTGAGTGTTTTAAGCGTAATAAAGTTTTTTTTATGTGACCAATACGTATTGTATTTTTTTTGTTTATTGTTTTTTGTTATGTAAAAAACATTAGGTATGCGGATAAGATATTCATCTCCTTGTTGATCAATGATTTGAACTTGTTCGTTAAATAAAAGTTGATGTACTCGTGGGCATGAATGTGCGTCTGTTTTTTTTCCTTCTAATGCACTAATGGTGTAACGTTTATTTTCTCTTTTTTGTGAATAAAGTTTTCCTAACTTTTGTAGTGTTGCGTCTGCAACAGGTACAATTGTGACAGCATTTATTTCTTGTGTTATTATTTTTTTAGATGCATTGAACGATTTAGGCGTAATGATTACAAGCAATAAACTGAAAATTATTTTTTTATTTAAAAAAAACATGACTATTCTCCCCTTTTTTGTTTTCCCTGGTAATAGTTTATGCAATTGTTGGTGAAAAGAGCAATCATTTTAATTCATATAGAAAACTATTGAATGAGAATTTGCTTTTTTGATATCATATTGACAAGGATGTGGAGGTAGGTTTTAGGGTGGTATCAACGTCTTGGGGAGTTAGTATGGACAAAAGGACTGTTTCAGCTTGTTTTTTTCTTTTAATTTTTAGTTCTACATACATCGTCGCAGCAAAAAAATCTTGGTCATGGCTTTATAAAAAAAGATTTTCTTCTTTGGAAATGCGAAAAAACAAAAAAAAGAAGGAAGTTACATTTGAAAAAACATCAATTCCGCTTTTTTCTCAGCTTATTTTTTCTTGGAATGCTTTTCGGCCAGAAGTTGGTCATTTTTCTTTTTTTATAAAAGTACGCGATAGCAAAACAAAACAGTGGACCAAGTGGCTTAAAATGAGTGATTGGGGTAAAAATATACAACGTTCTCATTTTAGTTCGGTTAAAAATGGAACAAAACATGTTTATGTTCGCCTAGAAACAGGAAATAAAAAATCAGATGCTTTTGTTGTTAAAGTTGTATCTAATGAAGGTAAGAATTTAGATAGATTTAAAGGTTTTTCGGTTTGTACTGTAGATTTTACAAAGTTTCATACGGAAAAAAATATAGAATCTTTTTATGCATTGCCTTCTGTGTATATCAAGTCAGTACCAAAAAAATCTCAGATGATTTTAGATCATCAACGTGCGGGTCATATGTGCTCGCCAACATCATGTAGCATGTTAACGGGGTATTTGTTGCAGAAACATGTTAATCCATTAGATTTTGCTAAGAATGTTTTTGATGAAGGATTACAGGCATATGGAAGTTGGCCATTTAATACGGCTCATGCTTTTGAGCTATGTAACGGGCATGCTTTTTTTTCTGTAGCGCGATTACCTTCTTTTAAAGATTTACATACATTTTTAAGAAGAAAAATTCCTGTCGTTGTTAGTGTTCGTGGTGTGTTAACCGGAGCTCCAAAAACATATGATAATGGGCATCTTTTGCTTGTTGTTGGTTGGGATAAAAAAAGAAAACAAGTTGTTTGCCATGATCCTGCAATGCAAACAGATAAAAAGATACTAAAACGTTATGATTTAAAAAGTTTTTTACGTGCATGGGAGCGTTCTCACCGATTGTCTTATTTGGCTGAACGTATTGTATAAAATAAATGAACCTTTAGGGAAAGGGTACGGATGAAAAAAAGAATAATAGTGATGTTGAGTTTGTTGTGTGTGTGTGCCAGTAATGCTGCAGGGAAAAAACCACATACATTTTTGAAAAAAGCTGTTTATTATGCAGGAGCACAAACGAAAGATATAAAAATTGAAAATATAGATTTAGGGCGAGTAGTTTTGCTTTTTTCCGATAAAAAAGTAGCTGCCAATAAAAAAGTGGTGATGAGTTTAGTTCCATTTTCAAAAAAAGATTCAGAGTCGAAAATTGCTACAAAAAAAGATGTATTTGTTTTTCCTTATTCAGATTTTGAAAATACTGAAATAAGGAAAAAGGCAAAAACTTTTAGCGCAATAAAGAATAATTATTATGCCTTAGACCTTAAAAAAGGAGCTAATGGATTAAAACTTACCATTGAATATAATCCAAGTATTGTTTCTTTCGAACGTACTCGTTTTAGTAATATTAATTTACAAAAAGGAGTGGAATTTCGTTTTTATAATAAACGATTACTCGAAACGGTTAAGAATCGATTAGGAACATCTATGAGAGTTTCATCATTAAAAAAAAAAAACGATCATTGTTGACTGTGGGCATGGAGGAAAGGATCCAGGTGCTTTAGGGCTTTACAGTATAAAAGAAAAGGATATAACCTTATCGTTGGGACTAGCTGTTGCAAACAGATTGCGTAAGCAAGGATTTAAAGTTCTTTTGACACGTAGTTCTGACAAAACGGTTTCTATTGAACAAAGAATTCAATCAATTGTAAGAAAACAACCTGTAGATTTATTTCTTTCTCTTCATGCAAATAGTACAGGCAATAAAAATGTTTCAGGTATAGAAACTTTTTGTTTGCATCCGTCGCTTTTTTATCAAGGTACAAAAAATGATAAAATTGTATCAATTTTGCATAAAAATAGAAATTACTTGTATAAGTTAGGGATCACATTTGCAGATTGTTTGCAAAAAAATATTGTACAGTTTGCCAAAAAAATGAACCCTTCAATTGTAGATCGAGGAGTTAAATATTCTGTTACAAGAATGTTGCTTGGTGTTAATATGCCAGGAGCTCTTTTAGAAGTTGGATTTATTTCTAATAAAAATGAAGCAAAATTGCTTGCAAAGTCTGATTATCAAGCTTTTTTGGTAAAGGGTATTTGCAAGGGAGTATGCTCGTATTTTAAAGAATTGAAAAAAAAATATAATATTTTTTTGATAATTTAAGATAATTGTCGATGATATTCTTTTCGAATGAGCATTGTTTTGTTAAAGTATGATTACTATTTTTCAAGAAAAAATATCAAAATAATTGTGAGGTTTTGTTTTTGTTATAAACGTATGTGTAAAAATTTTTTTTAAATATTTCTATTATGTGGTGCAATAAGTTGTGATTCAGGGAATTTGGGACCAATTTTTAAAAATTGTTAAAGAGGAAGCAGGTAGCAGGGTTGTTGAAACCTGGTTTAAGGCTGTAACCTTGTATGAATGGGACTCAATACGAAGTATTGTGTATCTTCAAGCTCCTAACAGTTTTGTAAAAGATTGGATTTTAGGGAATTACAATGAACTTGTTCAACACCATCTGAAACGACTTTTAAATGTTGAAACATTAAAGGTCGTTTTTCTTGATTTTACGAATGAAAATATTGAAAAAAAATTAACGGATACAACAAATAAAAAAACAGAACTTGTTCCTGCAGTTTTAGATAAACCAAAACATGCTCTTTTAAAACGGTTACAATCAAAAAATCGTGGATCGTTTAATGTTAGTTATCAATTTGAAACATTTGTTGTTGGACCAAGTAATTCTTTGGCTAGCGCAGCTGCGCAGGCTATAACAGAAAATCCTGGCGAGTTATATAATCCATTATTTATTTATGGAGGGTCAGGGTTAGGTAAAACACATTTATTACATGCAATAGGTAACGGTATAAGAGCTCGCAATAAAAAAGCGATGGTGTTATATCAAACGGCAGATCGTTTTGTTAATGAATTTATTAGCGCCATTCGGTTTAATAAGGTTCATAAATTTCAAGCAAAATATAAAAATATAGATGTTCTTTTAATTGATGATATTCAATTTATTTCTAATAAAGAACAAACTCAAGAAGCATTTTTTCATATTTTTAATTCTTTGTATGACTCTCATAAGCAAATTGTTTTTTCAAGTGATACATTTCCGCAAAATATAGATGGGATTGCAGAACGATTACGTTCTCGTCTTGCATGGGGATTAGTTACAGATATTCATGTTCCAAGTTTAGAAACAAAAGTTGCAATTTTAAAAAGAAAAGCAGATTTGCACGAAGAATTTCTAGATGATGAGGTTGCACATTTTATTGCTATGCGTGTTGATTCAAATATTCGTGAACTCGAAGGAGCCTTGGTTCGGGTTATGGCATTTTCTTCTTTGACCAATCAGCCTGTTTCGATTGAACTTGCAAAAAAAGTTTTATTAAGAGTTTCAGATTCCACTGGTATGGGCGTTAATTTTAAACAAGTTATAAAATGTATTTCAAATTTTTATCCATATTCGCTGCATGATTTATGTTCTAAAAAAAGAAATAGAAACTTGTCTTTTGCTCGCCATGTTGCTATGTTTCTGATGAAAAAAACAACTGATAAATCACTGAGAGAAATTGGAAGTTTTTTGGGAGGTAGAGATCATTCAACTGTTGTGCATGCACTTAATAAAGTTGAAAAATACAGTGAAACAAATCCAGCATTTCTTGATCAACTTAGGCGTATGGAAAGGGCTATTAGAAAGTAGTTAGTTTAACAGGTCAAAAAGGAGAAGCGGTAATGAAATTGTCATTAAAAATGGTTGCATTGATTTTTGTTATGGGGGCTATTTTTCAGGTAAAAGCACAAAATGATCTAGTTTTTATTAATGAAACATTGGATGAATTTTTTAATCATTTTGTTGCAAAAAAAGATCAAAACCTTTTTGCACAGTATTACAATAAAATATCAGTTCTTTTGCAAGAAGAAAAAAGCGGTGAAGCTCTTAACAAAGACCTTTTTAAACTTGGACTTGTACAGTTGAAATTTGATCATCGTAATTGGTTTGATGCAATTAATTTTTGTATTGAACAGTCAAAAAAACAAAAAAATGATAACGAATTGAAAAAAGTTCAGATTTTTTTAACTCGTTATGGTGCTTATCAAGATTTTTTACGAATAAAAGAAAAATTAAAACAAAAAAATATAGTTCCAAATTTTTTTGATAATGAGTTTGATGATTTTTCCAATCGAGTTGTTGATAATGACTATAAAGGATTATTTAAAGCATATTATATCCGTTTAAGTCAAGATGTATCACAAGGAAGTAAAGAAAAAATAAAAGCGACAAATACATACTTGTTAAGTAAAGCATTAGAATCGCTTGAAAATGATAAAAAAGATTGGTTTGACGCTGTTTCAATATTTCTTTCTTCAGTAGAACTACAGGAAGATAAAGAAAACAATATTGATTTACAGCAAGCACAGTTGTTTTTGCGTCGTTATGGTGCGTATCAAGAATTTTTGGAAATTAAAGATGTAGACGTTTTACAACAAGAATCAACAAGTTTTATTGCTAACGTTGGTTCATTCTTTTCAAATGTTGGGCAAACAGTTGCAGGATGGTTTGGTTTCGGAGCTGCAAAGTCTGCATAGTGTTTAAAAAATAATTTAAAGGGTCCTTCGGGGCCCTTTTTTGTTATATAATATTTAGCAGAGATTAGATTTGTTTTTTTTCTCATATACAAGTTCAGTTTCTGAAGTGCTTACTTGAAGAGCCTTTCTGTCTTTTTTTGTTCTAAAAAAAATAGCTTTTGCACATTTGGCTGAAAGATGTGTAATCCAGGAGGCATAGCCACTAAATTTTGTATTTTTTTTAAATCCGACAAGAGTTGGAAAATGTTCAGTATCAATAATTACAATTTTGTTGGTTTTTTTTTCGGTTAAAAAATTGTCAATATGTGGGTCAATTGCCATATCTAAAAAGTTGCATAGTTTCATACAGGTTTTTCTATCATCTTTATTAAAAACAGATTTTTTTCGTTCAGTTTCTATATAGTCGGCAATAATGCAGTATGTTCCTGGGATAGAAGTTGATTGTGATTTTTTGGTTCCAATATTTTTACCGGTCAATGTTAACCATTTACTTTTTTTAGGAAGATGAAACCATTTTCTTGGAAAGGTTACTTGTTTTGACCAGTATGGATTATTGTTTATTTGTTTTTTCATTTCATGTAAATTTTTTACTCTGGTAAATCCAAGAAGATGGCGATTTGCGCCACCAGAAAGATAAAAGAAAAATCTCGGAACAAGACCTTTTGATGCGTATTTTACAAATGTTTCTGGTGTTTCCATAAAAAGTTTTACAACAAAAGGAAAGTTTTTACATTTTAAAATAATAAGACCAGAACATTTTTTGGTATTAAAATTACTTTTGCGCAAAACGGTAAAATCTTTAAATGATGTTTTTTTTTCTGAAACTTCTTCAATAAGATTTTCTATCAACTGTTGTATCTTTGATCCAGAAATAGTTTTTTTTGTATTGTTTCGAGATGGAATGGCTTGACTTGGAAAAAGGTTTTCATTGAAAAATATTTTATTGAATGTTTTAAAAAGTGGATATTCTTCAAGATGAGAGTTGCATAAAGAAAAAGAGGATGACTTTTCACCTTTCCATGTTGTTTCTATGCGAGCAATATTTTTTTTCTTTGGTCTGAGCATACTTCGTCCAAAGATTATTGATGTTTCGCATGTAAAAAAAAGAAGAAGTAAGTAACTATATGTACTGCTTCGTTTCACGTTATCTCATTTTTTATTTTTTGTGCTTCATGACTGTCAAATACTCTATAAAAAACCGTAGCATATTGTCAAATGAGCGATCTTTTTTATAGTTATTGATGTTGCTTAAGAACTACGCTATGGTAGAAAGAAAGGAAGGATTTGGTAGAAAATGGGGGATCAATTGGTTTTTTCTGATTGATATTAACGGGGAAGGAACTGTCATGAAGCCCGATGGAGCGTTGGAAAGAGAAAGTAAAATTCTTGGTACGTTAAGTCGCTTGCCACAAAAAATATTATCATTACATGGACGAGAAGATGTTACGGAATTTGTTTTGCGTGATCTTTGTCATGAGCACTGCTTTAATTTGAAAAAAGCAGCTTTTTTTGTTGATAATCCAGATTTTAATTGTCTAAAGGGCGTTGCTGGATATTATCACGAAGATACGCCAACCGTTTGTGATTTTTTGTGGGATCATCCAGAACAATTTATGAAACGGATGCAAGAATCTTCTTTTAATAAAAAAGTGAGATCTTTGTGGATTCCAAGTTTGAATAATGTAGAAGGATCAAAAACAGAATTTGTATCAACTGTTGCTCAAACATTAGAAATGAATTCTCCTCGCACATGCAGCTTGCCAGTAAAATATGGTAATCATGCGTTACTTGTTTTTGAAAAAGAAAATGAGGGCGATGGGGTTGTTGATGAACATGTTTGTCATGGACTTTCATTATTAGGATTTTGCCCAATTTATTAATTTTTTGATTATAAAAAAAGAGATGCTGAATATAAAATTCAGCATCTCTTTTTTTTAAATTATTTAAAATTAAAGACCAAGCTTTTTCATATTTTCTTCAACTTCTTGTGCGCCTTGCTTATAAAATTCTGCTTCTGTTGGGTCAAGGTGGTTAATAAGCCGAATAAATTCTCCAGCATGCACACGTTCTTCATTCGCAATTTCTAAAAGAACTTTTTTGGAAAGTGGATCATCTATTGATTCTGCTAGTTGTGTGTAAAGTTGGATTGCTTCATATTCACCAGCAATCATGATGCGCAAACAGCGAATCAACTCTTCTGTTGTTAATTTTTTGTCTGCTTTTAATACGCTAAATGGATCTGCAAAACTAGGCATATAATTCCTTTCTATTGTTATAATATTTACAGTTGAAGTTTATGTGTTTTGTATTAGAACGTCTAGTCCGGGAAGTTTTTTTCCAGCTAAATAAGCAAGTGTTGCTCCTCCGCCAGTAGAATAAAAGTCAAAGCTGTTATCAAAGCCAAGTTTTTGTGCGACAGCAACAGTATCTCCTCCACCAATAATGGTAAAAGCGTTCGATTCTTTCATTGCTGTAAGGATAGATTTCATTGATTGTAGAGTGTCTTTATTTTTTTCATTTCCAAAAACGCCATTATAAAAAATAGTTTGTGCTTTTTTTATTTCATCGGCAAATAATGATACTGTTTTTGGTCCAATTGAAATACCAACAGCATTTTGTGGAATTTCGTTTGAATTACTTATTGTTGGGATTCCATCAAAGGAGTCTGAAATTTGATAATCAACAGGGAAAAGTATTTGTGTATTTTTTTCTTTTGCGATATTTAAAATTTTTGAACATGTATCAATAAGAGTATTATCAACAAGAGATTTTCCAACAGATTTACCAAGAACTTTTAAAAAAGTAAAAACTACAGCTGGACAGAGTAAAATAATGTCTGCGTGCTCTAAAAAGTTTTTGATGAGAGGTAATTTAGTTTTAATTTTTGCGCCACCTAAAAGTACAACGTATGGACTTTTTTTCTTTTGTAATAATTTATTAAGATGTATAAGTTCTTGCTCAATTAAAAGGCCAATTGTTCTTTTTGAATTAGAAAAAAAGGTTGGAACAAGGCAGATGGAAATATCAGTTCTATGAAGTGCGCCAAAAGCATCGTTAACGTAATAATCACCCAGGGCGGCCAATTTTTTTGCAAATTCTTTTTGTCCAGAAAGTTCTCCTGGAAAAAATCGTAAATTTTCAAGCAATAATATTTGTGAAAATGATGCACGTTTTTTTTTAGCAGTTTCTAGATTCTCTGCAAATTCAATTTGATAACCTTTTTTTTTAAACCAAGAAAGAAGGTTTTTGGTTGAAAGGTTTGGATCGCAATTTTGAGGACGTCCACAATGGGTTGTTAAAATTATTTTTCCGTGATTTTTTAAAATAAGTTCAAGTGTTGGAATGATACGATTTAATTTATAATCATTGGTTATTTTTCCCTTATTCATTGGGACATTTAAATCTGCACGAACAAGAATGATTTGATTGGTTAAATTTGCGTCGTGTAACGCGCTAGTTATGTTGTAATTTTGTTTTCTCATACTACTATCCTTCAAAACGTAAAACATGGGAAACGTTAATTTGTTTGGTTCGTCGAGCGCTTATCCATGTTGAGATAAAACTAAGAATCATAACAACAATAAAAACAGTGAAAAAAATTGAAGCGGTCATTTCAGAAGGAAGATGCGAAACATAATAAGCATCGGGGAGTTTTATAAATGGATAGTTTTGCAAAATCCAACCAACAATAAAAGCTGAAATTAACCCAACGACTGATCCTAAAAAAGCAATTGTCATTCCCATACATAAAAATGTTTTTGAAATTGCATTCTCGGCCATTCCCATTGATTTTAAAATAGCAATATCACTTCGTTTTTGTGTGATTTGCATAAACATCAAAGAAATAATATTCATGCTCGCAACCAATGTTATAAGAGCAAGGATAAAAAACATTGCAAATTTTTCTAATTTTAAAGCAGAGACTAAAGCTGGATATAAATTTTTCCATGAATGAACGGTAAGTCCGAGTCGTTTTTGTAGTTTTGTAATTATTATTGTTTCGTTTGTTTGAGACTTTAAAGTTAGACCCAGTTGTGTAGGACCCGAATCGGGAAATAAGCTTTTAAAAAAATCAAGAGAGCAAAATATAACACCTGTATCAAACTCATCTATTCCTGTTTTAAAAATTCCACTAACGTGTGCATGCTTATCATAAAAACGTACTTTTTTTGCTTGAATACTATTATTTTTTGCTATAAAAAGGGTGATTGGTTCTCCTGTTTTTGTAGCAATAGATTCTGATAAACTTTTGCCAATAATGACGCTTTTATGAGTAAGCAATGTAGAAAGAGATTTATTTACAGGGATTATTATTTTTTTATGTAAAGTACTAATGGTAGGTTCTTTTTGAGGGTTAATTCCTTTAATGATAACTGCTCCATGTGTTTCTCCTGTAGCTTCATTGTATAAAATTGCATGTTCAGATCCACTTGCGCTGACAGAAGCAACTTCAGGAAATTCTTTTTGGAGCACTGCGGTAATTTTTTGAGCATCAATAAGTTGACCATCGGCATGAATTATAATTTGGGAATGGATTCCTTGCATTGTTTTGTGAGTAACTTTTTCAAAACCATTCATAATGCTTGCAACAAGTGCAAGAGCAAAAGATCCAATCGTAATTCCTAAAAAACATATAAGAATCATAAAAGAAATTGATCGTTCCCTTTTTGATCCAAGCAAGTAACGCCAGCTTAAAAAAAATGGAAGAAAATTCATAAACTATCCTTTAAAAAAAAGAGTTGCGTTTGTTGGACATGTATTGTGTGGTAAGTATATACTTCATCTTGTAAAAAGAGGCAGTTTTTTTTATGTTACCGCTGTTACATTTTAATTTTAGAATAAAGGGGTCTTTTAATGAAGCACGACATGAGATTTGTTGGAATTTTAGCATTATTTTTATTAATGATGCCAGGATGTGGGGGGAGAATTGTTGATTGGGGAAAACAACATGTGAAACAAGGAAATGAATTAAAAAAAGATAAAACATTAGCACAAAATTATATTCGATCGTTTCGTTGTTACGACCAATTTACACTTTTAGGAGCATTTGATTCTATTTGGTTGTCAGATGATGTTCGGTTGGCGTATTCAGATTTATATGCTATGAAACATGGAAAAAATGAAGATCAAAAAAAGATTTTTCTTCGTAGGCAATTAGAAGAAAATAACCATTTTCTTTCTTTTTATATTTTGACGCCAGCAGATATTATATTGGGAGAAAAAGATTCTGAATGGACAGTATTATTAAAAATTGATGATTATACTTTTGTTCCAACAGAATTTAAAACTATCGATATGGCTCCAGAATATAAAACTATTTTTGGTAAAAACTTTAATCGATTTAAAGTTCCTTATCTTATTCGGTTCAATGCAAAAGATATAGAAAATAGTTCATTAGTTACACCTGACACTCAAACTATTTCTCTTTTATTTAGAACAACAAAAAAAGAAGTTGTACAAGCATGGAATATTGATATGCAGGGTAAAGTGATAGTAATGCAAAGTTAAGTTGCTTTAAGATTGTAAAAAAGGTTGTTATGAAGTTTGTTATTGGTGCAGATCATCGAGGTTATTTGCATAAAGAATTTATAAAAAAAAATATATCATCACTTGCCGGAAAAAATATTGAATGGATAGATGTTGGTTGCTTTTCTTCTGAATCTTGTGATTATCCAGAATTTGCTTTAGCAGTAGTAAAAAAAATAAAAGCTGGTTTGGCCGATTCAGGAGTTTTACTGTGTGGCAGTGGCGTGGGAATGGCTATCGCAGCAAATAGACACAAAGGTATTTATGCTGCGCAAGTGTGGGATAAAAAAACAGCACGTTTGAGCAAAGAGCATGACAATGCAAATATTATTGTTATAGCATCAGATTTTACTGATAAACAAAAAGCGGTTGCTCATATTGAAATATGGGCAACCACAACATTTTTAGGTGGAAAGTATCAAAATAGATTACAAATGATTGATGAAATCTAAATTTGTTTTTATCAAATGTAAATAAGGTCCCTGATTTAAAAATCAGGGACCTTATTTTACTATTCATATTTCTTTTTATTTTGAGTTTTCAGCGATAATAGATTTCATTTTTTTGCTGTAATAGTTTTGTACTTTTTTAAGTCTTGTGCAACAACAGAAAGTATTTCTTTATTTTGTTCAAAAAGATCTTTTATTTCTTTTTCACATTGGGCCAAAAGTTTTAAAGCTTTTTGGAAGTACTCAAGTTGGATTTTTTTTGGCATTGTTTTTATGTGGAGTCCTTCAAAAACAAGTGATTTTATAACATTAAGCGCTTTTTGTTTATCATTTGCATGATAACTATGCCCACAAGCTCCAAGCAAAATTTTCTCTGCACACATTCCGGCAAGAAGAATTTTACATTCTTTTATTTTTTCGTCATAAGTCAGAACATCAAGGTGGTCAAACGAACAACGAGTAAATGTTTTACCATAAAAAACATCTTGTTGTCTTTTTTTTGTATAGTATTGTGCAAAAGAATCTTCATCTTGTAATTTTGCAACAATTGGCAAAATAGTAACGGCTGCAAGTTCACGTCTTGGTTGTAGTAGTTCAAGTGCAAGCGCGTGTCCTGCCTGATGTGATGCGATTAATGTTTGTTCTTGATCAGATATTGTTAATTCTTTATGAGACATAATGTTTCTAATTTCTTCGTCAAAAGCTTCTTCAAGAAGTTCTTGCGAAATTGGTATGCCGGTTCGTTTGGTTGTTTGAAATGCAGAATTAATCATAACTGCCAATTCTTCGTACGTTCTACCTTCAGTTTCTTCTGAAATTTTATCAATATCAATAATATTCAAGTCAGGAAGAAGGGGATCAAGCTTTTTGATAATGAATTGTTTTCGTTCTTCAATAGTTGGCAACTCAAAGTGAATAATTTTTCCAAAACGTCCACGTCTTCTGAGAGCTTTATCTAAGTGTTCAGGCCTGTTGGTTGCAGCAAGTAAAATAACTTGTTTACTGCTTTCTTTGCTTAGAAAGCCGCTCATAGATCCTAAAAATTCGCTGAGCATTTTGCTGTCACCTTTACCGCGTTGCAAGTTAAGAAGGTCAATTTCATCAATAAAGATAACGCAAGGAGCCTCGTCTTTAATGACATCAAGAACCCAACTAATACCTTTTTCATTGATTAATTCTGCAGAAAGAGAATAAAAACCGAGTTCA
>DAOVGZ010000066.1 GCA_030672115.1 bacterium
AATAAATAACAACCAAATTGAAAGCACGAGGACACTAGTCCACGCGTAAGGTTGGCTTTTTACTCACCGAGTAAAAGGTTCTTGTCTTTTCTGACGTATCTATCAGTCAGGCTGACTCGTATTATAAAGATAGAGCTACCAAGCAAGGTTGTTCAGTTTAAGGAGCTTGATTAGTATCACCTAAGCTGACTCGTTTGTATGATGGGGTTTCCAGCGTGACAAATGAGTAACTCTGGTAACTAAGCATGTAGCGTTTAAAGTTTGATATAATGCGGACATGGGTTCGATTCCCATCGCCTCCACCAGTTTTTAAAAAAAAATAACTTTTAATCGGTTCATAGAAATATGAGCCGATTTTTTTGCGTAATTTATATTTCCAGCAGGGGTTGTGCGCGTTGTAAAAAAAGTTTTAATCGGCGATAATCGCTACCGGTCAGTAAAGAAAATTGATCAATAAATGTATATATTTTTTCTTGTGACATTATGCCAAGTTTTTTTTGTTGTTTGATAAGTGCAAGTAAGAGTTCATCAAGGTTGAAAATTTCTCCGCTGTTTCCAAAAAGTAAATGAAGATATCCAAGATCGGAAAAAAACTGTTTGCTTTGTTGAGTATCGGCTGGATAAACAAAAGCATGTATCTTTGCAGGTTTTGGTGTCATTAAATAAAAAATTTTACCATCTTGCATGTAGCCTAAGGTCAAACAAGAAAAGGTTGTCTTTAAAAACTCAAAAATTTGTGGTTGTTCTCTAAGGAGCTCTTCTTCTGTTTTTTGATAAGGAAAAGGGTATCTAACAGGGTCCATAGATCCAGTTTGTATTTGATGTACTAAGCCAAAAATTGTTTGTTTTCCAGATTTTACGGTAATAAGTTGTCCAAATGTTGGAAAATCATCCCATTGCCAGCATTGAGCAAGAAAACCGTGCAATGAACTATCTATAATCTCAGAAAAGGGTTTGTTGTTCATTGGATTCATCTTTTTCCTTCTTTAAAATATTTTTTAAAAAACTTTTTCGATGAATAATAGTTGCGCCTAGACGTTGTATAGCTTCTCGGTGTTTTTTTGTCCCATAGCCTTTATGTTGTGTAAGATTATATCCAGGAAAAAGAGGGTCAAACACTTTCATTAATCTATCTCTGGTTACTTTTGCAACAATTGAAGCTGCAGCAATAGAGCAAGACCAGCTTTCTCCTTTGGGAGCATGTATGATTGGGATATTTTTATAATCGGTATCGGAGAGTTTTAGGGGCATTGCATCAATTAAAAAAAAGGTGGGATCTTGTGGGCATGTTGCCAAAAGTTGTAAAACTGCTTTTTTCATTGCAATCAGTGTTGCCTGCCAAATATTTTTTTGGTCGATTGTTTTACTATTTACGATGCCAATAGAGTACCAACTGTTTTTTATTATCCAGTTGTAAGCACATAAACGTTCTTTTTCGGTTAGTATTTTTGAATCTTTTAAAAGAGGGTGTTTTGAGCCAGCTGGCAGTATAACTGCGCCTGTCACCAAAGGTCCTGCTAGACAGCCTCTTCCAACTTCGTCAACGCCACAAACGGTATTTTTTGCCTTCCAAGCGGCATTTTCAAAATAATTCTTCTTGTATTTGACTGGGCGGATTGCTGGTTTTATCTTTTCCATTTGACATCAAAAGTTTTAGGTGTACTATAATGTTAGGCAGTTGTTTTAACTATACTATAACTTTTACCAAAACGTAATATCCGAGGAGTGGACTATGGCTTCACGTTCAACAGAGTTGCGCGTCAAAGAACTTTTAAGAGAAAAAGGCTGGACTACAAAAGTTCTAGCTGAAAAGACAGGAATGTCAGAAAGTTATTTGACACATATTAAAAATGGAACAAGGCGTTGGAATGAAGATTCCCTTAGAAAATTAGCAAACGCTTTTGAAATGAGTCCTATCGATCTTTTTGCGCAGCGTCGTGGACGCACTGACAATATAGATAGTAATGTCAGTATGCCAGAAAAATCTGATGTTGAATTAAAAGTTCAGATTGTACCAGTTGTTGGAGAAATTCCATCAAATCCATCACCATATAATAATCAGCTTATGCAGTTAACTACAGGGCATAAAGATGAGTTCCTTCCTACATTAAATACTAATGACGCAGCAATGTTTGCGCTTCGTATAGAAAATAATGGAATGTCTCCTGCTTTTGCTAAAGGTGATTTTTTAATTATTTCTCCAGAAGTATGGACGCGAACCGGTGATATCGCTGCTGTTGAATATGGTAACGATACTCCTGTAAAAGCAATTATGCAGGTTACTTATGCAGAAGATTTTATTGTTCTTGAAAGTGTAAACCATAAACAAGCTCCTATTGCTCTTGTTAGAGGCAAAGATCACTTTAGAATAATTGGTCGTGTGGCAAGCAGATTGCAAAAATTTGTAACAACGCCATAAAAGACGATTTTAAAATATGAAAAGTACCAGAAATGCTAGTAATTCCTAGTTTTTCTGGTACTTTTGTTCTTATAGGGGTGCATTATTTTCACCTCTATGCTAAATAAAATGGGCGGTCCATTTTATAGTGTTAAAACACTTCCACTTAGCTTTAGGAGCTTTTTATGTTTCGTTACGAAATTCTGATTCTCACTATTCCTGAGATCACGAAAGACGAAGCTTCAACTCTTGAATTTCAGGTTGAAAAACTTGTAAATCAATTCAAGGGCTCAATTATTTCTTTTGAGCGTTGGGGCAAATATAGACTGGCTTATCCAGTCAGAAAAAATGATTATGGTGTTTATTTTCTCGTTCGTTTTGAAACTGAGAAAAAACAATCAATTATCAGTGAATTAAATACCCTTTTCTCAGTTAAGTTCAGTGATATTGTCATGCGAAAGATTGTTTCTAAGCTTGATGATAATCAATCACTTGAATATCAAAAACCACCATCACTTGAAGACACTCCAAAACGTCATATAAGTTCGTTTTTAGAAGAAAAAGGTCTTTTGAAATCAAATAGATCAAAAGCTCCTGAAAAGACTAAAAAATACGAAAAGAGTACTGACAAGGTAGTTGAAGAGCCTGTTAAAGAAGTTTCTGCTCCTGCGCAACCTTTGGATGAAAAAAAAGATAGTGAGTCTAAAAAGGCTGCAGTAGAAGAAACTAAAAAGGTATAACAATGGGAAAAAATAAAAAAATTAAACTTAAGATGAGTTTAAGACTGCTTAAAAAGAAGTTCCGTAGACAAGGAGCAAGAGCAGCTAAACATTGTCGTTTTTGTGGCAACAAAGATCAAATGATAGAAATGGATTATAAAAATGTTCCATTTTTACGCGGATTTTTGACAGAACGTGGTAAAATTTTACCATCAAGAATTTCTGGCAACTGTTGTTTACATCAACGAGATCTTTCAAAAATTGTAAAAAAAGCACGCATGTTGGCACTCTTGCCTTATTGTTCTCCTCGTTACTAATTGCTTTTTTAATTTGATTTATAATAATGCCTCACATAAATAATGTGGGGCATTATTTTTACTTAGACGTGAATAATGCAAAAATATAAAATCGTTGTTGCATATGAAGGAACTAACTATTTTGGATGGCAGCAACAAAAAAATTTGCCAACAGTAGCTGGTACATTGCAAAAGGTTTTCCATTCGGTTTTTGGAAAAAAAATTTTTCTACTTGGTGCTTCACGAACAGATGCAGGCGTTCATGCTTGTGGTCAAATTGCTCAATTTTCAATTGATATGTTTATAGAACCAAATAAAATGATGCAAGCATGGAATAATCGTTTGCCTGCAGAAATTGTTATCACAAAGTTAGAACCGGTTGATTTTAATTTTAATATTCATGGTCGAGTAATTCAAAAAATATATCATTATAACTTTTTTTTAGATCGTCCATTACCAACAGTTCAACGATTTGGTTGGTACTTTCGTTACGCTGTTGATTTGCAAAAATTAAATGAAATTTTACAGGTTTTTGTAGGCACCCATGATTTCCGTTCTTTTTGTACTGGGTACGATAGGGAAGATACTGTTCGCACTATAAATTCTGCGCATGTTGAGTATGATTCGGCTTTAGGGGCTCATAAAATTGTTATTACTGGACCAAAATTTTTACGATATATGGTTCGAAGAATTGTTGGAGCAGCTCTTGAAGTTGCATCAAGAGATTATTTAACAAAAGATTGTTTACTAAAAGCTTTGGAAGAAAAAAATCCAGAACAGTTATTGCCAAATGCTCCAGCAAAGGGGTTATTATTATCTGTGATAGAATATAAAAAATAAAAGAAAGGTTTTTTAATGACGATAAAAAAGAAGTATTTATTAAGTACTGCTGCTTTTGTGTTAGCGTGCATCGCTTCGGTTGTTTATTATAAATCTTTTGATAGCGGTCCGATTGTTTCCTTTGTTGAAGAACGAGACACTAAAGAAATTTTGGATATATTTTATAATGATTGGTATTGGTTATTTCCTGGGCCAGATTATTCTCCCGAGTTTATTTTAAAAAATAAAGCTCCAGGTAAAGAGTGGTATCAAGCTCGTTATATGGGAAAATTACATATAAAAGTTTTACGTGAAAGTGGTAAGGTTGCTGGTTTTACAACATTTTATAAAAAGAATTTTTATGAAGGGCATATACAGTTTGTTGCGGTAGCAAAAGATTTTAGAAAAAAAGGGTATGGTCAAATGCTCACTGAGCATGCAATTAAAAGCTTAATTGATCTGGGAAGTAAAAAAATAACTTTACTAACACGGCTTAACAACACAAGAGCGCGTAGTATTTATGAACGTATTGGATTTAAAGAAACAAGGCGCGACGATGGATTTATTTTTTATTTCATCACGCCGAAGGTTTTTAAAGAAAAAAATAATTAATTCATTTCTTTTGGTGAATCAATATTCATTTGTTCCAAAATAAATGGTGCAACATCAGCAAGTTGATCAAGAGGAAGTTCTTCAGAGCTTCCTTTTTTGTTTTGCGAGCAATAAATAAATGGAACTGGGTTTGTTGTATGTGCTGTTTGTGGTTGATTGGCTATAGGGTTAAACATATTTTCTGCATTTCCATGGTCTGCTGTTACAAAAAGTATGCCATTCATTTTTTTTACAACAATGTTGTATAATTTTTGGAGTTCTTTATCAAGATATTCTATAGCTTCTACTGTTGCTTGTATGTTGCCAGTGTGTCCAACCATGTCTGCATTTGCATAATTAATAAGATAAAAATCATGGACATCAGTTTGTAAGGAATGTATAACTTCGGTTGTTATTTTTTCTGCTGACATTTTTGGATGGTGAGCATTGTTTTCAGTTTCTATAGATTGAATAATTTTTCGTGTTTCATT
>DAOVGZ010000113.1 GCA_030672115.1 bacterium
AGTCTATATAAAAGAGAGATGTTTCTTGGTTGATGTTGAACGATAAATTCAAGATGCTCAATTGCTTTGTCCCAGTTGTTTTGTGCGAATGAAATTTTAAAAAGGGCGGTGTGAATTGTGATATTTTCAGGATTGATATTTAAGGCATCGTGAAGGCATATTATTGCTTTGCCAAATTCTTTTTGTGTTAAAAGTTTTTCTGCTAAATGAAGATATTCTTGGTCTAGTCCAGTGGTATATGTTTTTGATGGAATACCAATAAATAAAAAAATAAAGAGCAAAACAAATAAAGAATTTTTTTTCACTACAAGACCTTTTTTTAAAATGATAAAAAATTTTAAAAGCTTGTGTGTTTTCTACTATAAATTAGCTCAGCTGTAAATATATTTTAGTTTATTTTGGGAGATATTGTTTTTTTTTAAATTTGATGTGAAACGGATTATTGTCGCTTTGTAAAGAATCTATTTGTGAGTTAAAAATTTCAGGGACTAGATTTGGTACACGTAAATGATTTGAAGAGGTTCTTTTTTTATTGGAAGAGTTGAAAAAGGTAGGAAGATTTTTATTTTGGGATGTTTTTTTGCAAACAAGAAAATAAGGATTTTTGTTTGCAACACTAAACTTGTTAAATACTCTATATTTATTTGAGTTGTTTTTAGTTTTCATTCCCAGAAGAGGTGATGTTGTCATAAGTATTAGAAAGAGTGTTGTTATGCGTTTCATTATTTGATCCCTTTTTTTCTTCTACATTCCAGCTATTTAAAAATGTTTTAAGCTCATCTAGCCCTTTTTTATTTTGGGCGTTTGTTAATACCTGAGGTTGATATTCTTTTATGGTTTCTTTGTATGAATCAACGTTTTCAATCTTATCAACTTTGTTGAATATATAAAGCATTTTTTTATCTACATCGAGTTCATGCAAGATTTCATGCACTATGCGAATGTGAGCTTCCCAGTTCTGGTCAGAAGCATCAACAACGTGCAATAAAAGATCGGCATAACGAAGTTCATCGAGAGTTGATTTGAATGCTTCAATAAGTTTGTGGGGAAGGTTTTGAATAAATCCGACAGAGTCTGAAATTAAACCTTTTTTTGTGCCGTTAACATAAAGTGCACGAGTTGTTATTTCTAGTGTTGCAAATAGTTTGTCTTCAGCATAAACAGAACTTTTTGTAAGTGCATTTAAGATGGTTGATTTTCCTGCGTTTGTATAGCCAATTAAGCAGGCATGAGGATATCGACTTGCTAAACGATTTTTTCTTTGGATTTCGTGATTTTTTTGTATTTTTTTTAATCGTTTTTTTAATTTTAAAATTTGTGTATCAAGATCACGCGTTTCTTTTTCTTTGACTGTTTCACCAAAGCCACCACGGACACCAATAACACCTTTTTGTTGACTCATACTGACTCCTTTGCCAGCCAGGCGAGATTTTTTATGTTGTAGCATTGCTACAGCAACTTGTGTTTTTCCTTCAGCCGAGTGTGCAGAGTTTTCAAAGATTTCTAAAATTAATCTAGTGCGATCAAAAATTTTAACATTTAAAAGATCAGCAAGGTTGCGTTCTTGTTGGGGCGTAAGAACTTCTGAAATAATAA
>DAOVGZ010000012.1 GCA_030672115.1 bacterium
ATGCTCTTATTGGTACAGAATATACAAAAACAATTGAAAAAATTGTTGATGGAGATCATTTAAAAACACTCAAAGCAGCAAAAGCTGTTGACCAATTGCGCGCTCAAGCACGCGCTGTTGTGGCGCAATCACTTATTAATATTCAATCATTACTTGGAAAACTCTTTTATACCCCTAAAAAACATTTACTTGGTGATTTATTAAACTACATCCCGCACTATGCAATGAATTCATTTATCCAAGCAAACAATATCAATAATAAATTCAGTGAGGAATCATGGAATGTTCTAAAAGCAATACAAACTGTTGGAGCACAAACTTGGGAAAAAATAGAAGAAGGAAGAGCCTCATATTATTTGGCTCATCATCAAGAATTACTACAATTAATGCAAAAACTTCAAACTGAAAAGCCTATTGACCAGTATATTTAAATGACATATCATCAAACATATAACATTGTTCAATAATAACACTTAAGGATTTTACATGAAAAAAAATTACCTCTTTTTTCTTTTCTCAATAATATTATCAACTAACTCATTACGGGCTCAGTCTGCTCCTTCTGCTCATACTCTTACAGAAAAAAAAATTATTCTGTGGTGCGATGACGTAACAAAATTAGAACATAGTGAAATACATCTTATGGAAAACATTTTATTTTGCAGTAAAGATTTGGCAGAAAAAGATTTACGCGCTCGTAAATTTGGACGCCTTACACAAAAAATTGTACAAATTTTTGCTGATCAAACACTCAATCCTACAGAAAAAAAAACTGTTTCTAGCGCTCTTCTTTCAAAAACTACAGGTATCATGATTGTTGTTTCTAAAAATTACAAAAATGCATACTCAACATGGGAACATTGCATTAAATTTTTAGACTCTAAAAAACAAACAAAACTATTTGACACCCTTATCGAAAACTTTCGAATAATTTCACAAGAAGAAACAATAAAAGCCCTTATTAAAATCAATAATGACATTGATATTGTAACTGTGACAGTTGGGCAAAAAGTTTCAACAAACTGTAAAACTATCTATTCTGAATTACAAAAATTGGTAGAACTTTCAACAACAAGCCCTCAAAATAAAAATATTATTTTCAAAATTGATGCTCTTGAAAAAACATCAAACGTTATTGCAAAAAAAAGCAATGAAAACAAAGAAACAATGCAATCCCTTCTTGAACTTTCTGAAAAAACAGAACAAATAACTCTTAGTATTATTGATCTATTTTATAAAAAACTTTCTGAAAAAATGATATCGCTAAATCTTCCAAAAAACCTTACAACAATCATGTTCGATGAAATAGGCTTTATTCCAGAAAATGAACGAGGTAAGCAATTACCTCGTTTTTAACAATCTGCAATCAATAAAAAAGGAAAGCAGTATGTCTTTTTACATCATAAAATCATCTGGGCAACAAGAATTATTTGATATAAAAAAATTTAGACGCTCTTTATTAAAAGCTGGAGCATCACGAACACTCATTGGAAAAGTTGTTCGAGAAATAAAAAAACGTGACGATCTGCGAAGCACCAAAGATATTTATGAATTTGCTATAGATTTTCTTGATAAAACTGACCGTCCAATAGCTGCACGTTACAATTTAAAACGAGCGCTCATGGACCTTGGACCTGCGGGATTTCCGTTTGAAAAATTTATTGCAGAAGTTTTTCGTGCTCAAGGATATGATGTTGAAATTGGAAAAATCATTAACGGCATTTGCGTTAATCATGAAGTAGATGTATCTGCTCAAAAAGACCAAAAACATTATATGATCGAATGTAAATTTCATAATCGTCGCAACTTAAAATCTGATGTTAAGGTAGCTCTTTATATAAAAGCACGATTTGATGATATTAAAAAAGCATGGGAAAAAGATCCAAACCATGGACATAAATTACATGGTGCGTGGATTGTAACAAACACTGTTTTCACATCACAAGCCATTGCCTATGGAAGTTGTGTTGGTATCCATATGCTTGATTGGAAACATCCAAAAGAAACTAATTTGCCAGATACTATTCATCGTCTTGGCCTTCACCCTATTACTGCACTTACATCGCTCAACAGTCACCAAAAAAAAGAATGTATTAAAGCTGGTTTTGTTTTATGTCGTCATGCAAGGGATCATAAAGAAACTTTAAAACATTTACGATTGACTGATTATCAAATAAAAAAATTAATTAACGAATCAGAAGCTGTTTGTTCCTTGACTGAAAAAAAATAACTTTTATTCTTTTTTAAATATCTCACTTCTCAAAAAAAGGAAACGATATGAAGTTGCAAACATTTTTTATTTCTTTATTTTTTCTTACTCTTCATTTTTTTTATACAAATACCAGTGATTTCCTACTCGACACTCTTGATGAACAAGATCCATACATTATTCATGTTCTCAAGCTTGGAGGTGGAGCTATTACCGTAAAAGAAAAACAATTTGGAGTTGCACGATACGATGTTATATCCATGATTTGCAAAGAAATTGCAGACTTTCTTTCCAACCATCCAAACCATCGCATCATTATTATTAATGGATGTGGATCTTTTGCACATTCAATTGCAAACAACTACGAACTTCATCTTCGTCTTGATCAAGAAAATATTCAGGGAGTTGTTGAATATCATAACGGAGCAAAAAAGTTAAATGAAATTTTAGTAAGTATTTTAAATTATAATGGTGTTCGCGCCCTACCTATTCATCCTATGAGTTGCACACTTTGTTCTCGCGGAAGAATTTCTTATATAAATACCAATATAATAAGACTGTTGTTAAAAGATGGCTTTGTTCCAGTTTTACATGGCGATATTGTTGCTGATGAAAAAGTTGGAATGACTATTTTATCTAGTGATCAAATTACCGCACGTCTAGGTAATAAATTAAATGCATGTAATACTGGATATGTAACAATAGAGCAAGGAGTATATGATGGAAATGGATCTGTTATTCCCGAAATCAATGAACATAATTTTAATGAAATAAAACAATATATTGGCGGTTCTAGTCATACAGATGTAACCGGTGGAATGTTTGCAAAAGTAAGCGAACTACTTTCTCCTCACGCTCCAAAAATTTCATATATTTTTCATGGAGCAACACCTGGCAATCTTTACAAATTTCTTAATAACGAACATATCGGAACAAAAATAGTTTGCCCATATTATTAAATTCAGTGATATAGTAAAAATTCAATTGATTGATCAAAAGCTGTTTATTTCTTGACAAAAAAAAAATGAAACTTACAATCTTTCTTGAATGACAACATCATATAATAACGGAGACATAATAAATGAAAAAATTATGTTTACAGCAAAAGTCTCTTTTCTTTTCCCTTTCAAAAACACAAAAAGCATACTGTATTAGTCGTTGTATAAACCTATACAACGACTAATAAAACTGCAATCAAACCTATCACGGTTTCCGATTACAATTATCAAAAAATCAAATTAATATAAATATTTTTCAGACTGCACAAAAAATATAAATGAAAAATAACAACAAATTTAAATAGAAAAAACATAAATGAAAAAAATTATATTCGCATCAATTATCTCTTTTCTTTTTCTTTTCAATAACACAAATGGCATGTTCAAAAAATCAATCAAATTTTTCAACAAAGCATTACAATCAAATTTTTCAAAACTACCTAGTTCAGTTTTTAAAAATCAAAAATCTTTACAAAAATCTTTTGCTTTTCTTAAAAACCCAGCTCATTCAAACGTTCCTGAAACAGAAAATCAAACCAGTCATGAATATTATTTAAAAGCGTTAGAAGAAACTTTTTCACAAAAAATTGAAAACGAAATAAGCCTTAAAGATCATTTAGAAGCTCAAGAAAAAGCCTTTTCACAAGACAACATTTGTAACACCTGTTTTAAAATCTTTAACCCCGAAAAAACTTCTAACCCACATCACCAAATGTGTGATAAATGCGATTTAATTATAGGCAATGACTGTATCTAATAAAAAAATCAACCGCCCACGCCTTTTAAAGCGTGGGCCTTCTTTTACGGTTTATAAAATAAATGAACAATCCAAAAGAATTATTCTCTGAAATAAAAAGCAGAAAAAATCAACATATTCAATTGTGTTTAGAAAAAGATGTTCAATCAACCATAACAAATGGACTAGAACAATATAGATTGCCCTACAATGCTTTACCTGAAATTAATTTCAACGAAATCAATCTTTCTACGAAATTTTTTAAAAAAAATCTAGATGCTCCACTTTTATTGTCTGCTATGACCGGCGGAACTGAACTTGGCAAAAAAATTAATAAACGACTTGCCAAAGTAGCTCAAAAACTAAATATTGCAATGGGAGTAGGTTCACAACGCGCCATGCTCAAAGACAAATCTCTTACCGATACTTTTTACATTCGTGATGTTGCCCCTGATATTTTATTATTTGCAAATTTTGGCGCAATTCAACTAAATTATGGATATGATTTTAATCATTGCCAAGAACTCGTTGACTCAATAAAAGCTGATGCTTTAGTTCTCCACCTCAACCCACTTCACGAAGCTATTCAACCTGAAGGTGACACCAATTTTAAAAATATTTCAAAAAAAATAGAAACCGTTGTGCAAAATCTTTCTGTACCAGTAATCATCAAAGAAGTTGGCTGTGGCATAAGCGGTGAGGTTGCTCATCGATTAGAAAATTTAGGTGTAAAAACATTCGATGTCGCTGGTGCTGGAGGAACATCTTTCCCTGTTGTTGAAGGATACAGAGCGAATTTAAAAAACCCAAAACTATTTGGGCAGCTAGGAATTTCAACCGCTGACAGTATTACTCAAGTAAAAAAAGCAACAAGCTCACCGTCTATAATTGCATCTGGAGGAATAACAAACGGCATTGAAACTGCAAAAGCAATTGCACTCGGAGCCGACCTGGTTGGATTTGCAGGTGCAGTATTATCATCTGCAACCGAATCAGAAAAAATGCTCGAACAAAATATTGAAAGAATTATATATGAATTAAAAGTCACAATGTTTAGTGTTGGCGCAACAACAATTAATGATTTAAAAAAGATTATGCTTTTACCTTATAAATAAAAAATCTATAAATATTGCACATAAAACTTACATTGCTTAAAACTCTTGGTATTGATAAGTTTTCAAATGACCCATTTTGATTGTTAATAGAATTTTTCAGCGCTTTTTAAAAAACTACACCTTGCTATACCCGCCACTTATAAGAAAAAATTCATCCCCGGGGTTAAAAACCACGGGGAATTCTTTTACATTTTATAAAAAAGGATTTTATGTTTTTATTAAACAAAAAATTATTTCGTCATTTTGATTGGATCAACTTTTTTTTAATAACCTCGCTTGCTTGTATTGGTTTACTTTTTATTTTTAGTGCAACATACCGTCCAGAGCAACCATTTTCAATTTTTTTTAAAAAACAAACTTTTGGAGTTATTGCTGGTCTTTTTTTATATCTTATATGCAGCGCAATTGATTACCGAACATGGATACGACTTGGTTATTTTTTTTATATCGTTGCCCTTGGCCTTCTTGCCTTCACACTTATCAAAGGAAGCATTGGAATGGGAGCTCAACGATGGATTAGTCTTTTTTTCTTTCGTCTTCAAACATCTGAACTTGCAAAACTTTTATTTCCTGCTTTTATAGCTCACTATCTACAAACACACAAAATGACCGAGCAACTTTCTTTTCGTCATTTTATACCACTTATATTTGTTTTATTAATAAGTACTTTTTTAATTTTAAAACAACCAGATCTAGGAACTGCAATTATTGTTTTTGTATCTGGCATTGTTCTTTTATGGATGGCTAATATCAATAAAAAATTCTTTTTATATGGTAGCCTTATTTTTTTAATGACCGCCCCGCTTTCATGGAATTTTTTAAAAGATTATCAAAAAAAACGAGTTACAACATTTTTAGGACAAGGCAAAAGCAAAAAAGAACGATATCAAATAGAACAATCACATATCGCAATAGGTTCAGGCGGTATTTTTGGTAAAGGAATTTTACAAGGCACACAAAACAGATTTTTATTTTTACCTGAAAGTAGAACCGATTTTATTTTTTCTGTTTTATGCGAAGAACTTGGTTTTACTGGCGCAATTTTAATCTTACTTCTTTATTTTATACTTTTTGTACGTATTATTTCTTCTATTTTCATCATGCAAACTCCAATCATGCAAATTTTTGCCGTTGGGCTTACTATTCATATACTACTTTCAACAATTATTAATCTTGCTATGGTTACAGGTCTATTGCCAATTGTCGGCATACCTCTTCCGTTTATGAGTTACGGACTAAGCAATTTATGGATAACATTTATTTCTCTTGGCTGGTTTCATAGTGTTAGCACTCAAAAAACATATGTCGTCGAATAAATATAACAAAAGAAAATACATAAAAAGCATTTTCTTTTGTTGCTCCAAACAACTACAAACTTTATACTCATAAAAAATCAATCTTAAAAAAAACGGACACATATATGGAAAGTATAGATATTCTGACTTTACAAGAAGTACCAGAAGAATTAAAAATGGATTTTTGCCCACAAACGTTTGACGATTATCTTGGACAAAAAGAATTAAAAAATAAATTAGCAATATACACACAAGCTGCAAAAATGCGTAACGAACCACTTGATCATCTTCTTTTATTCGGACCTCCAGGCCTGGGCAAAACAACACTTTCACAAATCATGGCACAAATCATGAACGTCGGCATAAAAATTTGTAGTGGCCCCATGATGGAACGCACCGGAGATTTGGTTGCCATCCTTTCTGGCCTTGAACCTCGTGATATTTTATTTATTGATGAAATTCATCGCATGCCAACAGCTGTTGAAGAAATTTTATATAGCGCAATGGAACATTTCCGCGTTGATGTTATCATCGGTCAAGGTGCTGGTGCACAGTCAGTTAATCTTCCACTCAATCCATTTACTCTCATTGGAGCAACAACAAAGTCTGGCATGATTTCTGCGCCACTAAGAAGTCGTTTTGGGATTACAGAACGAATTGATTTTTACAAAGAAGAAGATTTACAAAAAATAATTTTACAAAGCGCACAGTTTTTAAAAATAACTATTTCTGACTCATCAGCATTAATAATTGCAAAATGTTCACGAGGAACACCGCGTATCGCCAAAAAAATTCTACGCCGAATCAGAGATTTTGCTCAAGTGAACAATAATAATATTGCGGATGAACAACTCGTACAAGATGGATTGCAATTTTTAGGCTTAGACAATGACGGTTTAAGCAAAACAGATAACGCGCTCCTTAAAAAAATTATTATTAATTTTAACGGCGGACCAGTTGGCCTCGAAACACTTTCTTCTCTTATTGGAGAA
This sequence comes from bacterium, assembly GCA_030672115.1. GTDB lineage: Bacteria > Babelota > Babeliae > Babelales > Vermiphilaceae > DAOVGZ01. Next base: position 7,346 of record DAOVGZ010000012.1, read on the forward strand.
GATAAAGACACGATAGAAGCCGTCTATGAACCTTTTTTGCTTAGAAAAGGATTCTTAGAAAAAACAGCAAGAGGCCGTCAAATTCCGCATAAAAAACTTCCCTATCTAAAAAGAAAATTTTTAGGCCAAAACTCACTTCTTACATAGAACTTTTACTTGTTACGTTACTATGTAATTTTTATTTTTATTATCTCGATACTCTTCGAGCTCGACAGAATAAGTACCCACATGCTACAATAATCTTCATGGCTGTCGATGTCTGTCAGCCATACAAAAAAATATGGTACAAAAAACTTAGGAGTAACAATGGCCGGTCATTCCAAATGGGCAAATATTCGCCACAAAAAAGGGCGTGAAGATTCAAAACGTGGAAAAGCTTTTACAAAATTAATTAAGGAAATTACCGTAGTCGCTCGTCTTGGCGGTGGTGATCCTGATAGTAATCCACATCTTAGGCAATTAGTTGATAAAGCAAAAGAAATCAACATGCCAAAAGAAAATATTGAACGTGCAATCAAAAAAGGAACCGGCGAACTTCCTGGCGTTAATTATGAATCAATAAGCTACGAAGGTTATGGACCTAATGGCATTGCAATTTTAGTAGAAACTTTAACCGATAATAAAAACAGAACAGTTGCATCATTACGACATCTTTTTTCTGCCAAAGGTGGAAACTTAGGTGAGTCTGGTTCGGTCAGCTGGATGTTTGAACATCGAGGCGTCATACGAGCAACTGATACATCTCATTCTGAAGATGACCTTCTTGAAAAATTGATTGATTTTGACATCATTGATATTTGCAAAGAAGAAAATCTTCTTACCATTGAGTGCACTATCAAATCTCTTGATGCAGTAAAAAAAGCACTCGAATCTTTTGGTATCAAAGTTGAATCTGCAAATCTTGAATGGGTACCAAAAAACAACACAACTCTGCCAGAAAATCAAGCGCAAAAAGCATACGACTTTTTAAGTGAGCTTGATGACCACGAAGATGTTCAAAACGTTTACACAAATTTATCCTAAATAGGACCAGTATGGTTTTAAGTATGACCGGCTTTGCCTCAAAAACAGTTATTTGCAACCTTTTGGACGGCTCCAAAGTCAATGTTCTCATCAATGTAAAAACATTAAATTCCCGTTTTTTTGAAACAACCTGCAAGCTATCGTATCCAATTAATCATTTAGAAACAAAACTGATAAGTCTTTTAAAAGCAAAACTTCTTCGCGGCCACACATATATAACTATGCATATTGTAAATCCTGAAATATTACATGGAAATATTACTCCCTCTGTTTCAACCATTCAAGGATACATGAACGCAATCGATCAAATTAAAAAAACAGTATCTGTTGAGGGCGCACTATCGGTAAGCGATCTTTTACGTTTACCAAATGTTTTTGAAACAACACAAAAAGAAATTGATAAAAATTTTGAAAAACAACTCATTCAAGAAGTTGAACAACTTGCAGATAAGGTAGTAAACACAAGAGAGCAAGAAGGCTCTACACTCAAAAAAGACCTTGAAGAACGTTTTACCCTCATGAAAAAAGAAATGACTGCAATAGAAAAATCTTCTAAACAGTTGATGCAAAATAAAAAACAAGAAATTACACAAATGCTACAAGAATTAGAAGCGAATGAAGAAGAAACATTCGATTCTCGCAAAAATGCTTTGTATATATCTCTTGATAAAATGGATATTCACGAAGAAATTGTCAGGTTCAAAAGTCATCTTGAAAACATTACCAATCAAATTTCTTCTTCTACCAAAGAAAAAGGCAAAAGGCTTGATTTTACTCTCCAAGAACTTGCTCGTGAAATTAATACGCTTTCATCAAGATGTTCCGATGCAGGCATAACATCACAAGCAATTAATATTAAAGTAGAGCTCGAAAAAGCACGCGAACAAACACAAAACATTGTTTAATCCGATTTAAAAAACTAAAAAGCTTCGAATAACATATGTCAAAACATTTTACGCACCTGCATCTTCATACCGATTTTTCTTTGCTCGATGGAGCAATAAAACTTGATAAATTAATAGACTTTGGAAAAGAAAACAATTTCAAATCACTTGGTATTTCTGACCATGGAAATATTTTTGGTGCAGTAAAATTTTTTAAAAAATGTAAAAAAGCTGGAATCAAACCTGTTTTAGGAATGGAAGCTTATTGCATAGATGACGCAACCGTTAAATCAAAAGGAAAAAGATATTATCACTTGCTTTTGATTGTACAAAATGAAATCGGTTACAAAAATTTATGCAAATTAATTTCTTATTCATTTAAAAAAGGTTTTTATTTTAAACCGCGTATAGATTACAATATTTTAGAAAAACATTGCGAAGGCTTAATTGCAAGCAGTGCTTGTATTGGTGGACACATCCCTCAACTTCTTTTGCATGACAAAATAGAAGAAGCTGAACAACTAACTGATCGCCTTGCATCTTTATTCCCTGGTCGTTTTTATCTAGAAGTTCAGCCAGAAGATCAAAAAGAACAGATCATTGTCAATAAGCGCTTGTATGAACTGAGCGTGAAAAAAAATCTTCCCTTACTTGCAACATGTGATAGCCACTATGTTTCTAAGGAAGATCATGCCGCGCACGAACTTCTTTTGGCCATTCAAACACACGATAAAATAGATAATCCAAATCGTTACACTTTCGGTGATTGTCGCGTTCATTTACGAACAGAACAAGAAATGTTGGAAATCTTTAAAGATCATCCACAGGCTGTATGGAATAACGGAGTTATTGCTGATCAATGTGATTTTGATTTCCAGACTGACAAACTTTTTTTCCCGAAATTTGATATTCCAAAAGAACATACGCCAGAAACATTTTTTCAAAAAATGTGCACCGATGGACTTGAAAAATTAAAACAAGAAAAACGATTTCCAGAAGAAAGACTTACTGATTATCAAGCGCGCTTAAAAACTGAAATGGATCTCATTATCAACATGGGATTTGTTGGCTACTTTTTAATTGTTGGTGATTTTATTCAATGGGCACGAGCAAACAATATTCCAGTTGGTCCCGGCCGAGGATCGGCAGCAGGATCACTTGTTGCATGGGCCTTAGAAATAACGAACATTGACCCACTAAAGTATAATTTACTTTTCGAGCGCTTTTTAAATCCTGAACGAGTTTCTATGCCTGATATCGATATCGATTTTTGTATCGAAGGACGAGAAACCGTTATAAATTATGTTAAAGATAAATATGGTCATGAAAAAGTTTGCCAAATAATAACATTTGGAACCATGCTTGCAAAAGGTGTTATCAAAGATGCAGCACGCGCTCTTGGTATGCCATTTGAAGATTCAAACATGCTTACAAAACTTATTCCTGATCAGTTAAAAATAACCCTTAAAGAAGCAGTTGAACAAGAGCCTCGCCTTAATGATTTAATTGAAGGTAATCCAAAAGTAAAACAGTTGTTTGATATGGCTTTTCGGCTTGAAGGCTTAACTCGTCACGCATCAAAACATGCAGCCGGGCTTGTAATTTCTCCAGACCCAATAGATGAAGTTCTTCCTCTTTACATTCCTCCAAAATCTAAAGAACTTGTAACGCAATATGCGATGAGTGAACTAGAGAGTATCGGTTTTTTAAAAATCGATTTTTTGGGGCTAAAAAACCTTACTCTTATTGACCGAGCAGTCAAACTTATTAAAAAAAATCATGGCGTAAAACTCGATATGGACATGCTCCCCCTTGATGATGCTAAAGCATTTGAACTTATTTGCGAAGGAAAAACATCAGGAGTTTTCCAGCTAGAATCTGATGGACTAAAAGAAGTATTACGAAAACTTCAACCAACTAAATTTGAAGATATTATTGCGGTAAACGCACTGTATCGCCCCGGGCCACTTGGTTCTGGCATGGTTGATGATTTTATTGAACGAAGACATGGTCGCCAAAAAATAACCTATCTTTTTGATGAACTCAAGGATGTTTTAGAAGAAACATACGGCGTTATTGTTTATCAAGAACAAGTTATGAAAACCGCATCTACCATTGCAGGATTTACACTTGGACAATCGGATATTTTACGTCGAGCTATGGGTAAGAAAAAAGTTGATGTTATGGCAGAACAAAAAATATTGTTCTTAGAAGGCGCAAAAGATCGTGGATTTGATAAAAAAAAATCAGGCGAACTTTTTGACCTTATGGCTTATTTTGCTGGTTATGGTTTTAACAAATCTCACTCTGCCGCTTATGCACTCATCGCGTATCAAACAGCCTATTTAAAAGCAAACTTTCCTGCTGAATTTATGGCTTGCCTTATATCACTTGAATCAACTAACGCAGAAAAAATGTCGTTTTATTTGCAAGAAGCAAAAGATATGGGACTCGAAATTTTACCTCCAAATATTAACAACTCAGAAATTGAATTTGCCGTTGTTAATGGCAATATTCTTTTTGGACTTAAAGGTATTAAAAGCGTTGGCCTTGCCTCGTTAGAAGATATAACAAAAGAGCGAAACAAAAAACCATTTGCAGACCTACTCGATTTTTGTAAAAGAATTGATTTGCGCAAATCAAATAAACGAGTTCTTGAACATCTTATTTATGCCGGAGCATTTGATAAAATGCCAGGTAGTAGAGCACAGCAAGCAGATGAACTCCAAACTGTAATGGACGTTGCGGTACAAAGAAAAATAGCTGAAGAAACTGGACAAATGGATTTATTTTCAGGGCGCAGAAAAAAAACTGACGCTCCAGAACTTTATTCATATCAATCGACAGCATCATGGGATGAAAAAGAAAAATTAGAAAAAGAAAAATTAGTTATTGGGTTTTATTTAAGTGCGCATCCACTCGATACCTACAAAAAACAACTTAAACGACTTACTCTTTCAACATTTGCAGATGCTCTTGAAAAATCATTGAATAATAATTCAATGCAAGAGATTGTAACCGTTGGTTGCGGACTTTTAAAAAGTCGTCGTGATATTTTCACAAAAAAAGGGGATCGAATGTCGTTTGTGCAACTAGAAGATAGTAGTGGAACATCAGAAATTATTTTATTCCCTCGTACCTTCAAAAAAGTTGAACACTGGCTTGATGACCATAATGTATTTATCGTAAAAGGTGCTGTTGATAATGCCTCTGAACGAAAATGTAAAATTAAAGCAAACGAACTTATTCCAATTGATCTTTTCTTGAAAGAGTGGCCAGTTATTCATAACGTTTTATTAACATTACCAAACAATACAGAAGAACCAACAATTCAAAATTTGCGAGAAAAATTAGTAAAAGGAAAAATTCCACTTTCATTTATTTTTCATGAAAATGGAAAAAAATTGCAACTGCGAACACGAGAAAAAATCGCAATTGATATTGAAACGGTTCATTCTGTTGAAGAGTCTGGCATTGAAGTTAAATTTTTACTGTAAATTATTCTTTTATCAACTGGCAAGCAAGATCATGTAACTGGCTATTTGATTCTTGCAGTTTTGACAAAAAGCTGTTGAGCTTTTTTTTATCAGAACTACCAGAAAAGCGATTAATTGCTTGCTGCAAATGATAAAATATTTTTTCAGAAAAATTTAAAATTTTATATAAAGAAACAATCTGTACAACATAAGATTCAACATCCGGTTGTAAAACAATTAAATGTTCATATATAGCTGCAGATTCAAAAAATCGCTGACCATCTTTATACAACTGTGCAGCTTCACGATACTTTTCAATTGCCAGCTTATCTTCAAATGCAGCCAACAAATCACCCTCAAGCTGTAAGGCAAATGCTGGATCATCAATTGAATGTGAAAGCAACTTATAAACACCTAATGCTCGTTCCCGTTCTCCACGGATAACACATTCGGACAAATTAAACCATGCAACATTATATTTTTGGGAAGGGACGTGATTCATTTTTATAACACCCTTTTATCACAACTACTTTTACACTCAAAGGCATCATACAATACGCACACCCTCCAAGCAACCAAAACCACTTTTGTTATACAAAAAAAAAGTAATAGATTCTAACACAAAGACTATTGATCTTTTTTCAAATTTTACTTTTTCACGCAAGTAAGATTCCATCGCGCTTTGCGCGAGGCAGTTTGAATTGCAATAGGAGAATCATTAATAGTATTTTCTATTTTTGTTTTCTGTGTAACATATTCATAAAATTTATTTTTTTCTTTTTTTTCACTATTTGTTAAGCGAGCAGACAACAAAGCACCATATGTCTCATATGAAGAAAACTTTTTTTTATTTTTATATAGTCCCACTTGTTCAAAAAATTTTGATTTTTTTTTCTTTTTTTCAATTATTTCTCGTTCTTCACTTTTAAATCTTCGAAGAGAATTATTTTTTCTTTCTTCATTTTTTACAAGTATCTTTCTTGCAACCAAAACAACCTTTTTTCCTTTAGCACCAAATAAGCCTTGCGATTTCATAGCAGAACTATTTGTACAAATAGATAAAGCAATTATAAAAAAAATATAATTAACAAAATTTATCATTTTCATGACGCCCCCTTAAAAATCTTCAATACTTTTATCATTTAAATAAAAGCACAAAACGAGAGGCAAAATCAATGATACAGCTATACTTATCATCACTAATAAAATAAAAATTGATTAAAAAAAAGAAAATTTGATAAGAATGGTGCCGAGGGTCGGAATCGAACCAACGACGCTGAGCTCTTCAAGCTCACGCTCTACCACTGAGCTACCCCGGCAATTACTAAAAAAATTCAAATTAAGAAATATTAAAGACTCTTTGTATAGTACCGTCTAGACATTTTTTGTCAATGAAATTTTTATAATTACTGCAATGATAGCTCAAAAGAAATTGCCAAGCTGCCTGCCCTTTGTTACGCTGATCTTCGATATATAGTTAAAATAAAGCAGAAATTGCGATCTGGACGAAATATGGAAAACCTAAAAAAACAAATTTTTGAATTCAAAACAAAACTCAAATCCTCCCTTAAAAATATTGCTACACAAGATCAAATTGAACAAGTCCGTATAACCTTTCTTGGGAGAAAAGGAACAATTGTTAGTCTTATGTCAGCAATGAAAGCTCTTGCTGTTGAAGACAAACGAATTATTGGACCATTACTCAACGAATTAAAAAAAAGCAGCGAAAACCTTTTAGCTGAAAAAAAACAAGAACTTATCAGTCAGCAAAAACAAGAAAAAAATCTCCATCAAAAACATTTTGATGTTAGCGCCTATAAACCACACCATCTTGAAAGCTCTTTACATATCTACACGCGCGTTATTGAACGCATAGAAACTATTTTTATTTCTATGGGCTACGATATTGCCGATGGACCAGAAGCAGAAACCGATTTTTATAACTTTCAAGCAATGAATATTCCTAAAAATCACCCTGCTCGAGACATGCAAGACACTTTTTGGCTTAATGTTCCTGATATGTTAATGCGCACCCATACTTCTGGCATTCAAGTACGCCAAATGCAAAAAAAAGGAGTTCCTCTTGCGGTGGTTGCCCCAGGTCGCGTTTACAGACATGAAGCAACTGATGCCTCACATGATTTTATGTTTACGCAATGTGAAGGTCTTCTTGTTGATAAAAATATTTCTATGTCCAACCTTTTAGCAACAGCAAAAACATTCCTTCAAGAACTTTTTGAAAAAAAAGATATCAATATTCGAGTACGTCCTGGCTATTTTCCTTTTGTTGAACCAGGAATAGAAATAGATTTTTCTTGTCCATTTTGCTCCGATGGATGTTCTGTTTGCAAAAAAACAAAATGGATTGAATTAATGGGAGCTGGACTCGTTCATCCTCATGTACTGCAAGCAAGTGGAATCGATTCTAAAACTTACTCAGGTTTTGCTTTTGGTTTTGGTATTGAGCGTGTAGCAATGATTAAATATGGAATCAATGACATCCGATTATTCCATAGCAGTGCAATAAATGTTTTAAAACAGTTTTAGTTTTATTTCTTATGCACTAAAACAAAAAAAAAGGGAAAAAACATGGATATAAATAAAGTAATAATTCCGGCTGCAGGACTAGGCACAAGATTTCTTCCATGGACAAAAGCAGTTCCTAAAGAAATGCTCCCCTTACTTGATAAGCCTGCAATTCAATATATCATTGAAGAATGTTTAACATCTCAGATTACAAACTTTTCCATCGTCAATAGCAAATCTAAACAAGCACTAGAAAGTCATTTTGACTCTAATACAAATTTAGAACTCATTCTTAAAGAAAGAAATAAAACAAACCTTATTGCGAGCACCGAAAAAATTTTCCGGCACGCAAACTTTACGTATGTCCGTCAAACAGAACCTCTTGGTCTTGGTCATGCTATCTGGACAGCACGTAATACCATCGGAAAAGAATACTTTGGTGTCATTCTGCCTGATGAACTTTTTTTTGCAAAAAATCCAGGCATTAAACAGCTGATTGATATTGCACGCCAAGAAAGAGCGTCAGTAATAGCGGTACAAGAAGTTCCTATGAATTCTGTTTCATCTTATGGCATTATTGGAATAAAAAAACAAATTACCCCAAAACTTTTTCAAGTTTCTCAACTTATTGAAAAACCTAAACAAAAAGAAGCACCTTCTAATCTTGCAATCATAGGTAGATATGTTCTTTCGCATAAATTATTTAATTCTCTTGAAAAAATAACCCCTTATGCCACTGAAGAGCTCCAATTGACCGACGGAATCAACCATATGCTTAAACATGGTGAAAAAGTTTTCGCTTACAAAATCCAAGGTTCAAGATATGACATCGGAAAACCAATAGGCTGGATTAAAGCAATTATAGGACGAGCACTACAAGATCAACGATATGCGCCAGCACTAAGAGAATACTTAAAAGATCTTGATGCTTCACATTCATTCTTGTACGATAACGATCAAAACCTAATAAAACCTCTGCCCAAAAAGCCTTAATAGCTCTTGGCAAAAGGCATATACAGACTTTTGCACGGCTACGATATTTTCATTCTGAATCAAACTAAAAAAAATATAATCCTTTTTATTGCAAGCGGCGATTCATTTTTGTTATTTTATCATTAGAGAGAAACAAAATGACCTAGTAGAAAAAAGGAGAACGTTTATGAAAAAATTACTTGCCGCCCTTGTAGGTATTATGATTTTTGCTTCTACAGCAAAAGCAACCACCCTTGGTATATACAACGCTCTTGACGAAGATATTAAAGTTGCAGTTGGAGGAACAGCATTAAATTACAACAGTCTTAATGCTGTGACAGTAAAACCAAAAACATGGGCGCATGGCGCCAGTGGCTTTTTTGAATTAGGAGTAATAAAAGGACCCATTCGTTTTGCTTACGCAAAAGATGTTGGAAAAAAATCATATTATTTCTTTGAAACAACAAATGAGCCTGATGCTGATGGAAGAAAATTTTTCACATTACCTGTACCAACTGCTGATATAAGAACGGTCATTATTTCAAAAGCAACAATTGGTCATTATACTGACATTGATGGCAAAGAAAAAAAGCCGCCTGTTGTCAAACAAGCATATCCTAAAAGAGCATTATTTTGGGAATGGCCATACCACTCAGTTAAAATTAAAAAAACCACAACAACCAACATCACGATTACTCGTGTCAAATCGTAAGTTAGTATTGAATTTGAATCTGGATTTTCCTTAACTTGATCATTTTCGTCTACATTTTCATCGGTATTTATTGATCTTTGAAATTTTCGTCGGCGCCTGAATTGGATGAATTCCTCAATCCCCAATACCGCCAGTATTATCCAAACCCAAAGAAGTAAGGATCCCTCCTGACCGGCCCAGGTACCTGTGATTTTTAAATACCATTCTACACTATTACTGGAATTATACCATACATAATGTATGTCAAAATTCGATGTTAGAAAATAATAAGTTAATAAAAAATAAGCGATTGTAATGGCTAAAACACATGCAAGTGTGGCAATGATTGCAAAAATCCGAAAATATCTTTCTTTGGTATAATAATGTAAAACTGTAAGTAATGGCACGGCTATACAAAGGAGTAACGAGATCCATATTAATATAGTACCAATATCCATATATTCACCAAAT